>MNYO01000068.1 GCA_001873165.1 Candidatus Gracilibacteria bacterium CG2_30_37_12 | reverse complement strand
CCGGTCGTCAAGCGTAGTGTAGCGAGAAATTCGCGTAATACCCCGTTAGCTTGCTACGGGGATAGCGAATTTCAGGCAATTTCCTTTATTTATTTACTATTAAAATATCTCATAATATTTTATACATTTACTACTTTTCCTTACTATTATGTCAAAAAAAGATCCCAAGAAAGATGTAAGTCATGTAGAAGAAGTTAATCTTGATACGATTATCGGATCGGATCCTATATTCGATCTCGGGAAAATTCGAGAAAAAACTTCGACCAAAAACATTGCCGCAAAAGAAGAAAAAAGAGGAATGTTGCATTTGGAGGAAGATGAGGAAGATGAACATGATGAAGATATTTCAGATCCAGCAGATAAGGAAATTGATGCGATCGAGGAGGAAATAGTTATAGATGATAAGCTCCCTCTCTTAAAAGATGATGATCTTCTTCTATTGGATGATGATCTTTTGGATTTTGATGAGGACGAAGATGAAGATGAGGACGAAGATGAAGATGAAGATAGTGATGAAGAAAATGGAAATGGTGAGAAAAAGAAGAGAAAGAAAGGAGAGCGTGGACTTAAAAAAGTACCAATTGAACGAAGTGCCGATAAAAGACGTATCGGAAAAGGACTGCAAAAGTTCATCGATATCTCTATACCAGCCGAGTTTCTTGAGGGTCTTTCTGAAAATCTCCAACTCCTTATTAAAAAAGGGAAAGTAGAAGGAAAAATTACCTATGATGAACTCCTGGCTGCTATGCCAAACGCAGAAGATGATGTCGATAAACTCGATGAAATCTATACACGTCTTATGAAGCTCAATATAGAAATCGTAGATAGTTTCGATAAAGATGAGATTTTTAAACCCGGACATAGGAGCGAAGATAAGGCTCAGGAAATTGATCTCTCTGATATTTCGGACGATTCTATTCGTATGTACCTCAATGAGATTGGTCGATTCCATTTAATCGATGCCGAAGAAGAAGTTCGCCTTGGTCGTCTCATTAAGAAAGGTTCTCAAGATGCCCGAAAGAAGCTTGCTGAAGCCAATCTTCGTCTCGTTGTTTCCATTGCAAAAAAGTATATGGGACGCGGTCTTGGACTCCTCGATCTCATCCAAGAAGGAAATGTTGGACTCTTCCGTGCCGTAGATAAATTCGATCCAGAAAAAGGGTTTAAGTTCTCAACTTATGCCACTTGGTGGATTCGACAATGAGTAACTCGTGCTATCGCTGATCAGGCTCGAACGATTCGTGTTCCGGTTCATATGGTAGAAACTATCAACCGATTTACTCACACTTTCCGACGACTCACTCAGGAACTTGCTCGAGAACCTCTCATGGAGGAACTTGCTCTGGAGCTCGATATGGATATCCGAAAAGTACGCCAGATTATGCGTATATCTCAGGATATTCTCTCACTCGATTCTCCTGTAGGAGGTGAGGAAGATACGACTCTTGGAGACTTCGTGGAGGATGATAAATACCTCACACCAGATAAAGCAGCAAACCTCACACTTCTGAAAGAAAATCTCTACGAGATGCTCGATTTTTTAACTCCTCGTGAACGCAAAATCGTCATCATGCGATTCGGGCTCGATGGAGGAGAAATCCATACTCTCGAAGAAGTCGGAAAAGAATTCGGAGTAACCCGAGAGCGTGTTCGTCAGATCGAAGCGAAGACCCTCGAGAAACTCAAAAGTCACCCAAGTGCCGATAAAATACGGTTTTTTAATTAATATAAACTATGTTCGAACTCAACATTTCTGATCTTCTCGATAGTTATCCAGGAGATTCCCGAGAACTCGCTTTTCAGGGGGAGATACTTCCTGAGTATTATCCAGATCTTACTTTCGTAAGTCCCCTGGATTTTACTTTGAAACTCATCGCACTCGATGATGGGGTGGAAGTAGTATTTCAAACACTTCAAGCAGAAGTAGAATATGAGTGAGAAACTCATAGTATCTCACTTACTGATGTCGATCGTACTTTCCGAGAAACCTATGATCCACTCGCTCCTGATGATATCAAGTTCATCGATAAAGGACATATTGACCTCAAGGAAATCCTTTATGAGGAAATACTTATAGCAATCCTTTAAAAAAATAATCCGTCTCAGTTTAAATAGACGGATTATTTTTTTAAATATTTTGGATTTTTGCTTCCTAAAATGATATTTTCTATTATTCAACTAGCCATTCCTCTCAACTCCTCAAGGAAATCATCTCTAAAAGATAGATATATATCCTCTCATGTATGTGGATGTTTGATATAAAATCCAATACGATTATCATATAATTCCACTTTATGAATACTATTACGAACATCCTCTAATGTATATGATAGGTTATTGCTTGAAATATACTTTTCTAGCCATATAAGTATGAGTCAGGAGAGTTCAATATTAATTCTCTCATATTCTTCACAATCATCTGATCTTCGAGATAAGTCAGTATCAAAGAATGAGGAAAAACTATTTTTCTTCAACATTTCTTTTGTTAAATATTTTGTTTCGTTGATGATTTCTTGAAATGTTTGTATCTTAAATATCATTTCCTCTATGATATGAGAATAAGGATTTATAAAGGTAAAAGCGATAGAATCATCTGTAACATTTATGGAGATAATATTTTTCATCGCTTCTTCTGCGGTATATCCAGGGTCATATATACGAATGTATTCCCTAAGCCATACAGTAATAATAACATCAACGTCCTCACTAAAAGTATCAAAATCCTCTTCAGTAGAAAGAGGATGAGAATTATTTGAACCGAGAAATGAGAGAAAACTATCCATAATTGGAAATAGATTTTATATATTATACAAAGCATAAGGCTTCCCGAGTAGTACCAATTAATCGTTGGATGTTTGGCATCTGAGGTCTCTCTCACATTTCTATAGTGAGTATCTGACTAGAATCTTTAATATAAAAGATTGCCTTTTCATTCCGTGGCTCTACAGGACAGGAATAATTATCATCATAGTACCAAAATAGTATTATATCCTTGTATTGTACAATATTTTTTATTTCTCCTGGTTTTTCAATAGGATAATCTGTTCCTGTAAACCATGATGCAATATGTGTTTGTTTCGCTTCTCAAGACATTGTCTCAAATCTTTGAAAATCAGAAATGGAAAGAGTAGGTGTATTCATACACGAAAAATAACAAAGAGTTAAACCAGACTGTTGAATTTCTCCTCGAGTTTTTTGAGTTGGTCGGCTGCTTGAGAGCGTTTATCTTGTTCGATACGAACAATCTTCTCTGGAGCATTGCGGACAAAATCAGCGTTGAGAAGCTTTAAATCCTGAGCGCGGAGATATTCTTTTCTATTCTCTATTTGTTCTTTGAGGCGTTTCTTTTCTTCTTCGGTATTTGCCTCATTTACTGGGATAGTTATGAAGAGTTCTATATCTCCCGTAACCGCATACGCGATACTCGGATCATCAATCTTATTTTTAGTTATAATCATTTCTTTTAGTTTTGCAAGTCAAAGAAAAATAATCTCATTTTCCTTCAAAATATCGAGAGATTTTTTCGGTGCAAGAATCGCGATGTCTACGATTTCTCCAGGTTTCACCCCCTTGGTTGCACGGATATTTCGAATCGTGCGAATCGCTTCAAAAAGTACAAGTGTGTCTGATTCTATTTTCTTGTTTCGAGAGATATTCAAACTCGCCCATTCGCTATCCATCAAAGAAGAAGAATCTTCTGAATCTTCAGAAGATGTTACGATAGTGTAAAGCTCTTCCGTCGCAAAAGGAATATACGGGTGCCAAAGTTTCAGAAGGGACAAAAGAGTGAAAGCAAGTACATCTCGTCCATTCTCGGTTGTAGTTTTGGTAAGTTTATATTCTTCTATGAAGAAATCAGCAAATTCATCTCGAGTAAATGCAATCAAATCCTGACCAGCATCGGAGAAATTAAATTTCTCCATACCATTCGTTACATTATCAATCGTGCTCTTCAGTCGAGAAAGTATCCACTGTTCATGAGGAAGAAAAGTAGTCCAATTATTTTCTATCTTCACTCGCAATTCTCCATAATCATCAGTAATCTCGCCAATATTTGCGTGTGCAAATCGCACCACATTCCAGAGTTTATTAAGAAAAGTACTGTTATTTTCCACATTTTTCAGAGAAAAACTCAGATTATTTCCTGGAGTATTTCCGATAGAACAAGTCAGACGAAGTGCATCGGTCGAATATTGTTCGATTACATCGAGAGGATCAATAATATTTCCCACCGATTTACTCATCTTTCTTCCATCTTCTGTCAATATAAGTCCATGGAGATAAATCGTCTTGAATGGTGTTTGTCCAGTATATTCGTACCCCATAAGAAGCATACGAATTACCCAAAAGAAGAGAATATCGTACCCAGTCTCGAGAACTTGAGCAGGATAGAATTGTTTGAAAAGTTCGCCTGCATTTTCTGGAGTCCAGTCAAGTATAGAGAATGGCCAGAGTGCAGCAGAAAACCAAGTATCGAGTACATCTGCATCTCGGTACACATTTTCTTTTCCATACTTCGTAAATACACTTTCTTCATCGAGAGTAACCGCGAGAAGTTCCTGAGTTTTAACATCATAATACGCAGGAATTTGATGTCCCCACCAAAGCTGACGAGATATACACCAGTCTCGGAGATTATAAATCCAATCTTCAAAAGTCTTATTGAAACGTTCTGGAATGATTTCAAACTCCCCTTTTTTATGTCCAATAATTACTTTCTTAGCAAGTTCACTGGATTTTACAAACCACTGAGTCGAAACAATACTCTCCACACGACAACCTCCACGAGAACAATATCCAACTTTATGAGTATACGGTTCTATCTTCACGAGATTTCCTTTGGAACGTAAAAGTTCTACGATATTTTCGCGCGCCGTCAGAACATCCTGACCCGCGAAAATACCCGCTTCTTTCGTCATGATTCCATTTTTATCAATCACCTGGTAATCCAGACGAAGATTGTGACGTTTTCCAGTTTCAAAATCTGCAGGATCGTGAGCAGGAGTAATCTTCACGACTCCTGTTCCAAAAGTCATATCCACCATTTCATCACCAATAATCTCGATTTCAGTATTTACAATCGGGAGAATAACTTTTCGCCCAATCAATTTTTTGAAACGTTTATCTTTTGGATGCACCGCAACCGCCTGATCCGCCAAGAGTGTTTCTGGACGAGTTGTCGCAAGGATAAGTTCATTATCCGAACCTGATACGAAATAAGTAATATAATAGAGCCTTGCTTCTTCTTCCTTATAATCTACCTCGATATCAGAAATAACCGAACCGAGCGCTGGAGAATAATTCACCATGTATTCTCCACGATACAAAAGTCCTTTATTATACAAATCCACGAAAGTATATCCCACATTTTTCGAGAGTCCTTCGTCAAGCGTAAATCGTTCACGAGACCAATCGCATGAAGCACCCATCTGACGAACCTGGTTGTTGATATTAGATGCGTATTCATCTTTCCATTTCCATACTTCGTCAAGAAATGCCTCTCGTCCCATTTCTTGACGTTTTTTCCCCGATTCTGCGACCATCTTCTCTACTCGTGCCTGAGTGGCAATACCCGCATGATCCGTTCCTGGAACCCAGAGAGTAGCATCTCCTTTCATACGATGATATCGCACCATTATATCCTCAAGAGTGAGCGTTATGGCATGACCGAGATGGAGATTCCCTGTAACATTTGGTGGTGGCATTGGGAGGTAAAAACTCTTACCAGTCGTGCTTTCTTTTGGTTGAAATTGACCATTTTGTTCCCACTTTTCTGCAAGTGCTTTTTCGAAATTCTTCGGAGTATATTGTTTTGGGAATTCCATAGGTGGGAGGTTAAACATTATAATGGACCAAAATATACGGAAAAGAGAATAAAAAGCAAGGCGGAACCGTGAAAAAAATATTTGTGTAAATTTATAAAATATAAAATACCTTTACATTTCCTAGAAACCTATTTTCCTGATAAAGGAAATTGCCTGAAATTCGCTATCCCCATAGCAAGCTAACGGGGTATTACGCGAATTTCTCGCTACACTACGCTTGACGACCGGCAATTTCTAAAAAGTAGTTAGAGTAGGAAGAGTGGAATCCCACGCCGCAAGCA
>MNYO01000042.1 GCA_001873165.1 Candidatus Gracilibacteria bacterium CG2_30_37_12 | reverse complement strand
CCAGATCAGAAATCATCTATGGCGATATTAAACGTATATTTTTTAAGTGCTTGTATATTTTGGCATAATGGCAAAAAGTGTGTGGCTGTTTTGACTACTTCACCCCGCTTCCAGAGGGCAGATAAGGGGGTAAATTAGTCAAAAACAAGCCAAATTTAGCGAGAAATATAAAAGTTGATACTTGGGTGCCTTAGATAAGAGAACAACTTGTATTTTTAACCACACATAATTTTCTATTTAACCTGATTATTCAAGAAAAGAGGAAGATCCTGAAATAAGTTCAGGATGACAATTCTGTAATAAAAAAGCCCTTTTAGGGGGGCTAAGTGACTTGGATAATTTACGTTGTTATTGGGAGTGGGTTTGTGGAGTGGGACATAGAAGAAGTTATTAGCTTGAGGAATTATATAGATTTTAGAGAAGATGCAAGTTTCTTTTCTGCTCTTTTTCTCCTCCGTTCCTCATTTGCCATGATTCCATAAGCAAGGAAATATCGTTCCAGTGATATATCAGTCTCGCCATACTGACTCTCTCCGAAGAGATGATCCGAAACGACTTCACGAGCTCGACATATCTCCCGAAGCGATCACCTTCGTCGCCATCTTGGATCTGCCATCGCGAGATCAAAGAGCTCATACATCCGCCATGTTGCTCCTTCAAACTTCTCTTGGTCTCCTGATGCCTTCGCTGCAATACTCCGCCCCACTTCCGAACCGATATTCCCGAGCTGTTCGACCGCGGACATATTCCACCAAGAGCTCGACTCGTCGAGGTAGTCTTTATGGAAAGTAATTCCTGGAATATTACGCATGAACAAGGGAAGAAACGATGGATAAAATCTGTTTTTGAGTTTCAACGTTTTCGACTGAACGGGATCGGTTCCCGAGATTCGGACGAAGATTAATCATAGAATCGAACTCAACAAAATCACTCGTGCCAAATTGGTCTGGATAGAGATTCACACCCCAGAGATTATTCTGTTCTGATTCTTCATCGAGGAGCATCTCCTCCTCATCCACATGCATCGATCCACCGATAACCATAATCTTTCGATCAACATCAACAACCGCTTTACAAAGCGATTTCCCATCGGGATTCGTGCAGTTGGCATTCTCTGTGACAAATGAGAGAGGAATAGGAGTGGTGATGAGGTGCATAGGAATTTTTATTACAGATTAACCATATTTCTACATTGAGGATAATTTTCAAGGAGTCTCAATAGCTTCAAATATACGTGCAACGGCAGTCTTTGTAGATTCCTGAGTGTTACGAGTCTGGATAAGAAAACTAATTTCTCCATTTTCTATCTTCAATTCCGGAACTTCCTTCCCTCCTCAGAATTGTGCCGCAATTCTTTTATCAAAGAGTTACTCATTTTCCCAAAAGATGAAATTCCCAAGTTCCTCCTCGAGACTTTCATAAAAAGTTTTCTTATATTTCTCTTCTATATCTTCCTCTCTTATGTCTTGCATTTTTTCAACAATAGCTCCAAGTCTTAATTGAAATTCTTCGGATATATATCACTCCTGTTTAAACTGTCCATAAGCAGCAAGAAACTTCTCTTTTGGAATAGTACGAACCAATGGAATTATATCCGAGAACTGTCAGTAATCATGACTTGTGAGAGCAAAAAGAGAAATTATCGCAATACCATCTTCTTCTAAGAGAAGATTACAAAGAGTTGAAAAACTATTTTTTGTGATTCCGATTGATGAGCAATACTATTCATGTTTTATGATATGAAAATATATCTTCAAATCTTATTCTATCTAAATCCCAGATTCTTTCAAAAGCGAAGTAATTTGTGTGCAAATTGAGTACCAGCACGAACCGTACGACTGTACGGAGAGTGATGGCACGGAAATTTAAACACAAAGAACGAGTTTTTCAAAGAATCCTCGACTAGATGTCGAGATTCATTACATGCTTCGCTCGAGACTGAATAAACCGTCGTCGTGGTGGCACATCTTCACCCATGAGGGTTCGGAACACTTCGTCTGCTTTTTCGGCATCCTGAATATGTACACGTCCCATCTTTCGCTGAGTTGAATCCATCGTAGTCTCCCAGAGTTGCTCTGGGTTCATCTCTCCAAGCCCCTTGTAACGCTGTATTCCTTCGGAAGTTACTCCTTCTCGTTCCATAACTACGAGCTTTTCCTCGTCGTTGTACACATACCAAGTTCCTTTCCCTTTCGTCAATTTGTAGAGTGGTGGTTGTGCGATATAGATAAATCCACCATCCACAAGTGGACGAAGGTATCGGTAGAAGAATGTGAGGAGAAGAGTTCGGATATGAGCTCCATCCACGTCCGCATCGGTCATAATAATAATACGGTGATATCTGAGACGCTTGAGGTCAAAGGTTTCTCCGATAGAGGTTCCTAGTGCGATGATCAAATTCTTGATTTCTCCATTAGCGAAAATCTTGTCGAGACGAGCTTGCTCCGTATTAAGAATCTTTCCTTTGAGCGGAAGAATTGCTTGAGTTTCACGGTCACGACCCTGTTTTGCAGAACCTCCCGCAGAATCTCCCTCTACTATGTAGATCTCAGATTTTGACGGATCTTTACTCGAACAATCAGCGAGTTTCCCGGGAAGAGTCATCCCTTCAAGGGCTCCCTTGCGGATAATAGTATCTCGAGCACTTCGAGCAGCAGCACGAGCACGGGCTGCGAGGAGAGATTTTTCTACCATCGCTTTCGCAGACTTTGGATTCTCTTGAAAGTATTCGTAGAGTTTCTCGGAAAGCACTCGGTCTACTACGAGTTTTGCCTCGGGATTTACCAGTTTTTCCTTGGTCTGAGAACTGAATCGTGGATCTGGAACTTTGATAGAAACAACCGCACAAAGCCCTTCGAGAACATCTGAGGATTCGAGGTTCGTATCTTTTTCCTTCAAAATCTCTTGTTCACGAGCATATTTGTTGATAGTTCTTGTCAACGCAGCTTGAAAACCTGCCATATGAGTTCCTCCATCTGTTGTCGTAACATTGTTTACGAAACTGATCACTCGTTCGCTATAATCATCTTTTTTGTACTGAAAAGCGATTTCTACTTGGATATCGTCGAGGTTTTTATCGGCATAGAAAATACCATCACCGATCGTATCTATTCCACGATTCAAGTGGTGAACATACGATTGAATACCTCCTTCGAAAAAGAATCGATATTTTGCGCCACTAAATTCATTTATAAGAGTCATAGTAATACCCTTTGTAAGGTATGCCTGCTGTCGAAGACGAGTAAGAATAGTATCGTAATCGAAAATAACCGTCGTGAACATAGTCGCATCTGGCCAAAATTGAACGATGGTTCCGTGAGTTTTTGTTTTATCACCTGTTGGAACTGCTGGACCATCGGGAATACCACGCTGATATGATTGAGTATATACTTTTCCATCTTTATGAACCCAAACTTGCATCTTATCAGAGAGGGCATTTACTACAGAAGCACCTACTCCATGAAGACCCCCTGATACCTTGTATCCACTTTCTTCTCCTCCAAACTTCCCTCCAGCATGGAGAACGGTCATAACGGTTTCAAGTGCAGATTTCCCCGTCTTTGGATGGAGATCTACAGGGATTCCACGACCATCATCTCCCACAGATATGGAACCATCGGCGTGCATAGTAACAGTAATGTTTTTTGCATGACCTGCCATCGCCTCATCTATAGAGTTATCGACAATTTCCCAAACAAGGTGGTGAAGTCCTTGTTCATTGGTTTCTCCGATGTACATACCAGGGCGTTTTCGTACTGGTTCAAGACCCTCAAGAACCTGTATATTACTACTATCGTAAGATGTTGCAGACATAAAAAAAGAATGGGTTAAAAAAACTGGCGCGATTATATGAAAATAGTGAGGAAAGTAAAGGGAAAGATGGCAAAAAATTATGAATTCCTTACAATGCCTGATTTTAGATAATAAAAAATGGGGAACAAAAACCTTTCGGCCTCGTTCCCCATCGGTACAGTATGGAAAAATATCTTGATTATTTCTCCAATCACTTATATATTCCCCCCACAAACTCTTCCACTGTTTTTCCATGACTCGCTCGCTCGAAATGATATTCATACTTTCGTTTCACGATGTCGTTATTGAAAAAATTAGCTCCGAGCATATTCCAGAGTCTGTAGGTCCGTTTTGGGTCAAGTATATGAAAGAAGTTGGAATACAATTCCTGAGTTCCATTCCAGAAATCTTCCAGATCGTTCATCCAGTAGTCCTCCTGACAAACAAGTTCTTTGTCAGAAATTTCCCGACGAAATCCTATCTCTCCAAATGAGAAGATATAATACCGAGTTTCATATTTCTCTCATATTCCGAATCGAACCGCGATTCGATAAACTCGCTCCAGACTTTTTAAAATCGCCGTTTTCAGATTATCGTCTGGGTTTGAGAACACACTCGGAAGGAATCGGTTATTGAGGATGTTCAAGAGTAGAAGTTCCTGCGAAGTAAAATCCCGCACATCGTTTCGAAGCGGTCACTGAGCGTAGACCCTCCCATTATGTACCGAAACGCTGGAGATATTCTCTGAAAGAATCTTTCCGATAAATGATTCTGTTTGGATTGGTTTCAAACCTCCGTCAGTAGTTTCAAAAACCTTTCCAGGAGTGAGAACTCGACTCGGGAAAACTTTCCCATAATTCTTGGCAATAGAATTCTCGAGTTCTGATATATCGATGAGACTCATCGCAGCAATATGCGAGAGAGTTGGATCGAGAATGCTCGGATAACAAATCCCTTGCCCAATGAATCCGCGAGCGAAGTTCGGAACCTCGGTAAAGTCTGGCAATTCTCCCGAGGTGAGCATTTCATATTCCCACTCGAGTTCCTCTTTTCGACTGGAACGATACTGTTTTCGGAACTTTTCTCGGTCTAAATCTTTCGACTTATCGAGAATAGGAAGGTTCGCGCCGAGCTCATTTCGACTCGAAAGATAGGTAACTCTCGTATAGGATTTTCGTGAAAAAAGTTGAGTGAGGAGATTATAAGCTTCCTCGGTTTTTGGGATAACCGTGTCGATTTCCGCATATACTATTTCCTCATGATTACTGACGGCAAGCGTCATAACATCGTCTTCATTGGTGATGGATTCATTCTCAAAACAGATTCCTTGAAAATCGATTCCACAATAGGTGAAAATTTCTCGATTTCGGAGAATCTGGATTTTGATTTGGGGAATAAATTTCTCGAGAACGGGTACGAGAAAAGCGAGAGTTTCTGGGAGAATGAGTAGGGGATTGGCGATTTTATAGAGAGGAAAAAGTGTATACGGATCAAAATGGTCGCAATGTGCATGACTCAGATAGATCACATCGAGCGATTTTATTTTCTCGTCATCGAGTTCGAGTCGGGGAGTTCGTTCCATAAGATCGCCAAAAGCATAATCCGAGAGCCAAGCGTCGACTAAAATACGAATACTTTCGCCTTGTTTATTTTGTATCGTGATACCAAATTCGGTGTGACCAAGAGGGGAGATGAACATAAATGAAGGTTATTAAAAATTATTTCGTAACATTATAGAGGGATTGAGCTTCTGAAGCAGAGAGAGTGCGATTATAGATTCGAACTTCGTCAATTTTGGCATTAAATGTATAAGTTCCAGAAATACTTCCATTACCTAATATATCAATATAGAAATTAAGCGTTGAATTATTACTTGTCAGATAGTTTGTAATATCAACCTGAATACCATTTATATAATGATGTATAATGCCTGCACCCCCACCTGTTTCTTCCATGGTCATAACAACATGATACCACTGTCCAGCATTAAATATATAGTTATAACTAAATCCTTGGGTTACTCCTCATACAGCAAAATATCATTGTCCTCCGTTAGATATACCATCATAAAAATAAGCACCTACTTCTTGGGTACCAAATAACTGTAAATCACCAGTACTGACGGTATTATAATATATCCAATAGGACATTGATTTCGCACCTGCCTTTGGAATATAACCTGTATCAATATGACTATTTGAGAAACTCATTACTTTCCCATTTTTTCCGTTTCCATCCATAATCTGAGGTCAGACTATTGAACAATTCCCACTTGTAACTCCACTGTAACAAATTCCATCATTCCCTTTTCCACTCCAGTCTCGCAACTTTGTTCCCGTCAAAGTCTCCATATCCCAATATCCAACCAGGTTACTATCATATTTCGATAGATTCTTTCCATCGGGATGAAATGTAGTAAAAGCCGTAATCAGAGACATTCCACTTCCACTCACACTCCTATTCTTCCCAAACACTGCCAAATACCCACTATTTGTATTCACCACATCAACTCCCGTAAAAGTCAAAGCAGAATACAATTCCTGTACTGGTTGATTTAAACTTCCTCCACTATTTCAAAGCAAGATTCCTAAACTATCTCATTGAGTTAATGGGAATCTTTTGGAGTAGTCAGAAGCAATACTTGCAAAGGCAGTGAGGATTCAGAGAGAATCTGGAATAAAAGCTGTTACATTATTTCCATCTTCCAAGAAACTCATGAGTTGCATCTTGGTTTGAGATGCGTTTGTTGAATAGGTGGTGTATATGGTGGGATCGAAAGGATCTATGGTTCCATTTGGTGAGAGTTTGGCCATAGAGCCTACTTGGTCTTTGGCGAATCATTGGTATCCTATGAGAGTTCCTGAGGCTGTTATGTTTATAGGATTCTCTGGCATAGGATACTTACCTGATTTGATTTGAAATATATCTAATCACTTCTTTAAATTAGTAAGGTTCTCTATTCTATTAGCATCTCTGGCAGAAGATTGGAAACCTCAGAGATTAAGGAATGCTATAGTAGAGAGTATGACAAGGATAGTTATGACTACTATGAGTTCGACGAGGGTGAAACCTTT
>MNYO01000093.1 GCA_001873165.1 Candidatus Gracilibacteria bacterium CG2_30_37_12 | reverse complement strand
TACCTCAATGAAAAGTCCACCACCCAAAAAGGATGATGGACCTATACTCATCAAAATCTACGAAAGGCTCATAGACACATACGAAACGCCCTGCCTTACATGTTTCAATCAGCTATCCATAACAATTCAAGCATCGAACGAAACACGAATAAATTAGAGTGATATTTCTGAGTTTTAACCACCGAATGAGTCAACGAACACAAGTGATTAAATAGTACAAGACTTCGTTCATTTTTAACATTTTGGATATACAAAAGAAACAATTTATAGCCTACATTTTTTTCTATTTACCCATTTTTCTCGGATTCAGTGGGAAAATCCAGTAATTGGGATATTTGGAGAACGCTGAGTAGGGAAAACAACGATTCTGATTCAAAAACGAAAGGAAGTGAGCAATGCTTTCTATTTCTCTGCAGACAATGCCGCCATCAAAGCCAATGGATTGTTTGATTTTGTGATGTTTTGTTTTCAAGATTTTGGTGTAGAGATGTTTTTCATCGATGAGATTTTCAAATATACGAACTGGAAGCAAGAACTCAAGAATATTATTGATTCATTTCCACAGATTCGAATTGTTTTCTCTGGATCATCATCGATGGCTCTATATGATGGGGTAATCGATCTTGGGAGGCGGGTATACGACTACAGGGTACACACGCTCAGCTTTCGAGAATATCTCAAACTCAAACATCATATTGATCTTCCGCAGATTTCCTTCGATGACCTTCTATATAATCATGAAAAACTCTCCGTAGAATATTCTATACCCCTGAGAAAGAGCTATTTTGATGAATATATACAGATGGGAGCGTATCCTTTCTGACTCTGAGTGGATTTTGGTTCCTTTGCTAATCTCCTGCAAAAAACACTCGATCGGATTATTCTCGAAGATCTTCAGTATATCCGGAATTATCAAACACAGAGTCTCGACAAACTCTCCAAACTCATATACTTTATCGCTAATACGACACCGTCCGAACTGAGCATCAATCATCTCAGTCAAAAAATCGGACTCGATAAAAATGTGGTAGACAATGTCCTATTCCTCCTCTCTAAAATAGGAGTCATCCATCTGATACAGAAGGGTCAAAAACTCTCAGAAAAAGTAAGAAAAGAGTACAATATATTCCTCTCCGATACAAACAAGTATTTTGTAAATAATGCCGCCCCCGATATCGGAATTATCAGGGAAGCATTCTTTGTAAGTGAGATGCAGAAAATACGGCATATAGAAATAAGCCTCCCCGAGCGAAGTGATTTTTGTGTGACATACGAAGGAAAACAATATCTCTTTGAGATCTGATGAAAAAATAAAAATCCAGAAAAATACCCCAAAAACACTTTTATCGTAAAAGACATTTTTTCTCCATCCGAGCATAGTCATAGTATCCCTCTATGGATGTTTGGATTCTTAAATTAAAATCCTCAAATCCCTTATTCATCACGAATAAGGGATTTATTTTATAAGCAGATATGAAAATAACTTCTCTATCATCGGATTCTCCATTTCCCCATCAACTGAATACACCCGATACCCCAGTATCCGGAATGGCAAGCGTTCGATTTGGGCAATGAGACTGAATGCTCCGATTCTGTTCAATGCTGGATAGAAGATCTTTCTCTGTATTTCAAACCCGAGAACAACCAGACTATAGAGAGAATACCCATGGACCTGGATGATTCGGCGAATATTCGCCATATTCAAGTGAAACCATCGATAACTATAGTTCCCGTGCGCTCATTTCACGATATGGAGTGCAAGCGGATCACGGAGGTTGAAGATCCGTTTCTGTCCCGCGCAAAGTGTTTCTTTCAGGAAATAAGCATCCGTCATATACGGTATATTTGCGTCATAGCGAAGGTTCAGATGATTTCGGTACACTATACTCGGATGAAGTGCATAATCCGTCCTATCACCCAGAAAGTATTCGAAATACTTCCTATCTGCTTCATAGTACATGACCATAGTACAGGCACATCCGACATACTCATTATATTCATCGAGGAAATCAACCTGTCGCGCAAGCTTCTCTGGATGCCAGATGTCATCATGGTCTTGGATGGCTATATATTCCCCTTTTGCTCTTTCGAGCAGATAATTCAGTCCACCATATGGACCGAGATTTTCTTTCCCCTCGAAGAGAACAATCCTTGGGTCGTCAAATTCCCGGATATATTCTCTCGTCCCATCGGATGAGGCATTATCGAGGATAAGCACTTCGAAATCGGTATAGGTCTGATCGAGACAACTTTGTATCGTACTCGTTATGTATTTTCCAGCATTATAGGAGCAGATGAGGATGGAGACTTTTGGAGTGGACATTATCATTTGTTACAGAATCTTATTTGCATCGTTAAATACCAACTTCTTCAATATAAAATAATTCACCCCGAATGCGATGAGATCGGCGAACGGTTTTGCAACTTCCTCTCTGATAGAAAAATATTCCCTCAGTAAGAAGAGAAGTCCAGCGGAAAATACGAGCGTCCAGAGAACCGCGATCAGGTATTTAAACACTTCTTTTGAAACCGATCCGTTGGAACGGAATACGAAATGTTTGTTGCTCAAAAAATTGTACGTACTCGATATGACACGGGCGAGAATATGCGCAACGATGTAATAGAATCCGAGAAGGTGCAGGAATACAAGAAAAAGCCCGTAATCAATCGCGAAAGAAGAAAGAGCAACGAGAATATAGATAGCAAACTCCCGGATCACCTTCCATCAGTCAACAAGTGGCCGGAATTTCGAGTTTTTATTATTGTCTATGTAGATGGTCGCAATAGGAACAACACCGGACTGAAACTCTTTATGGTGTTTCAGTACCTGGAGGATCATCTTCATCTCCGTCTCATACCGGCCGGGGGTGATTTTCGCAAGCGTATATTCTATGAACCGTTTGGAAAACATCCGGTATCCGGACTGGGTATCACGGATATCCGTCGGGAAAAGCAGTCCGAGAAGAGTGGAACTTACCGAGTTTCCAAATCGGCTTTTCGGAGGCATCCGAGAGAAGTCCCGCTGTCCTATGATTGCGTCGTACGGCTGGATCTCAACTTTCTGGCAAAAACTCTGCAAATCATCGGGCTTATGCTGTCCGTCGCTGTCGAGCGTCACGATATAGTCATAATCCATATTCGCATCAATATACCGGAAACCCGTAAAAAGAGCGAATCCTTTTCCTTGATTCTCGGGATGTTTTATGAGAACAACACGATCATCCGACTCTTTAAGGGAAATAAGATGCTGGCTATTTTCTGTATCACACCCGTCATTTACGAGCACGACCGCATCGATTCCGGGTTGCGACAATATTTGCAGTACCGTATCGATGACAATTTCTCCTGGATTATATGCGGGAACAAGAGCGATTATTTTCATGATTTTTTCGGGTTAGAGGATTGAAATAAAGTAGCATAAATAGAAACATTTACAAAAACCAGAAACGGTATGATCATCAGATAGGCTCGATTGACTACGGTCTGATTGACGAGGAACTGGTACGCTCCCGTGAAAACGAATCAGAGATTGATGTATATCATGAGGAATACTGCGAGGATCCCGAGCCGTTTCAGGTTCTGATTGGAACGGATAAACGAGAAAAAGAGCGCGAGCGTCATAAGGAAGACAATGAAGAATACCCCGTAATTCCCTTCGAAGAAGACTACGTGCCATATATACGGGAGGATATCCAAATGGAATGCAGCTTCATTATTTCCTCCTGCGGCAATACCGAGATGAAAGTACCATTTGTAGAGGAAAAACGGGAGTGCAAACGGGATATATAGGGAAAAATAATCTCTCATGGCTCCTAGTTTCTCGCTACGAGCCACCCCGAGCGTACAGAGAAAAATGGTTACAAGATTGGCTACGAGAATGAGGTATATCCCCTCGCTCTTCGTGTAAAATCCGAGAAGCGCGAAGACTACCGAGAGAAAGAGGAAATCTCTCGAACCGGATTCTCTCCAGTTCAGAATAGATGCCACTGAGAGAAAAAGAAACAATGCTATGAGAATATCCGCATACCCACTTCCTGCATGGTATACGAGGAGTGGAATGGTTGAGAGAAGATATGCTCCAGTGATAGCGAAAACAACCGAGCTTCTCCGAAGGATCTGGAAAAACATTCCCGCAAGCAAAGAGATATATGCGAAAATTTGGAGGATATCGACGAAACTCTCCTGCCAATGTCCGACAAAACTCATATACCAATACTTAATTACTGGGATGACAATGGGATAGAAGTTGAAACTTCCTGTAAGATAGTCCGAAGCTTTTGGATCAAAAGTCATGTATGGATGAAAGAATAGGTATTTTGCTTTAAAATTCCATACTCGGACACAATCATCGAAGAAAGTCGGAGCTACTGCACCGAAGAAAAAAGCTTGATAAATCTTATGAAGAATGAGTAATGCAAGAATTATAAGAATAGATTTTAGAACAAGAGAAAGATTCTTCCAATCCGATATAAATCCAACCTTTTTGGATCCTCCCTGAAAAAATGTTTTCTGTCCGAGGAAAAATCATACTCCTGTGATACCAAGTGGGACTCCTACATTCCACCACATATTCAAATGAGCCCCCAATACAAGCGAGAAAAAGAGTACGAATCCTATGGAAAATACCCCAATAAAAAAGCTATAGATCATATATTCCCCCAGATATGTATGCTCCTTCCGAAGGAAGGTATTTAAAAGGCTGTATCCTGTAAGGATTGCAAGGATAAACGGCATAAGTATGAGCATAGATTGAAATCTTATTGTTTTATATATAAAGCTACTCCACCATCTTGTGATGCATATATCATTTTCCAATCGCCTGTGGGCAAGAGAGAAGAAAAATACCGAATGAAAATATCTCACTTTTGAGCCGACGTGATATTCTTTACATCCTCAATAAAAATAGTTTCTGCTGGGTGGAGATGATATTGTGAATATCCAAAGAGTGGAAAATTTTGCATGGCGGCGAGATACACCTTCTGTCAGACAGGACTTTGGGTTATATATTTACTTGCTTTCTCTAATATCATTGGATAATATCCGATTCCAAACCAGTTCTTTTGCTCGATAATTGGCACATTTATATAGTTATTTTGATAACCATTTCGTACCTCATAGAGATTTGCCTGTTCACGCAAGTCATAGAACACAACAAACATGATACTGATAAGAAATATCGGAAAGAAAAACCGACGCCTATCAAAAGAATAGACAAAAACAATACCGAGTATTATAACAAAAAATACAAGAGAAAGAAGTCATGTAAAAGAAGTTTCTCAGAAAGAATACCCATAGAGAAGATTGATGGAGTACTGTGCAAGATTTTCAGTTTTTATGAACTGACTCCAGTTCTTTTGTATACTCTCATTGAGAGTATACTCCATTTGTTGCACCAGAAGATTTTTTGATTGTATTTCACCATTCACGATAATTACTATCGGGAGATTTTTGGGGATTTGGGAATAGTACTGGTTATCAGAGAATAGCATCCTGTCATTCATCACAATATTGGTTGAAATCGAACGAAACTCTCCTGGAATAATCTGTTGTCCATTCAAAAATCCATATCCTATAGAACCACTTCCAGAAATATCCCCTAACCAAGAAAGATAGTCATTTATCCCCATGCCCTCAAGCATAATAAAACACTGCTTCTTGCAAGAAAATTGAGTTCCTGTAACAGATTCCATATAGGATTCAAACCCCTGAGTTTGATGTGGCGAAATAGGGATATTTGCCCAGGAAAAAGAGGGAAGAAAAATGAGTATAAATAATACAAGAAATTTGAACATAAAAAGACGATTAATTAAAAAATTTCTTCCAAAGCATCCTCGTCACGATTCTCCAGATTCCTCCGAGGTGTTGTCCTTTTGCAAGTGTATCATCGGTATAAGTAACATTTACTGGCACTTCCGTAAAACGACACTTTTGGTGTTTCATCTCATCCACAAACTCAGAACCGTATTCCATACCGTCCATCGTCAAACGAATCTTTTTCACGGTTTCGAGTCTCATCATACGGAAACCGTTGTGAGCATCCGTCAGCCAAACTCCACTGATAAAAAGCGTGAAAAATTGCCCTCCAAGAAGAGTGAGTCTTCGAAAAAGTGGTACATTGGTAGCTGTTTTCACAACAAACCTGGAACCGAGCACGAGATCGAGGGATGAATCTCTCTGAAAAGCATCTATAAATGCTGGTATATCTTCTATATGATGTTGCCCATCGGCATCAAAAGTTACGACATATTTTATCCCCATATGATCACCATTTCGACGAATATATTCAAATCCCGTCTCCAATGCAGCCCCACCTCCGCGATTAAATGGATGATGGACGATATGGAGAGTTGGAAACTGTCAGAGTATTTCGAGAGTATTATCCTTAGAACCATCATCCACGATGAGAATG
>MNYO01000041.1 GCA_001873165.1 Candidatus Gracilibacteria bacterium CG2_30_37_12 | reverse complement strand
TCATCTGCTTATTTGTATCAATTCTTTTATATTCCTCAACTTCTTCATCGGTTACCAGAACAACTACTTCCTCTCCAGGATTTTTCTTATTCTGAGAAGTTTTGGCAACAGCATCGAGAAAAGCATTTGTTTTCACATAAGCAAGATGTTCTTTTTTCTCAGCAAGAGACGATTCTATATTTCCATTTTGAATGGTTATAGAAGATAGATATGAATTGATCTGAAAATCTTTATATTTGTACAACATTACAAGATATATCTCATATACAATAAGAATCAAGAGGAAAAAAAGTATGTACTGATAATGTTTCTTCATATAGAAAATAAGGAAAAGGCTCGGAAAAATTGTATTTTCTCTTCTTTTTACATACAATATCCAAAAATATTTTTTCTCATAATTTTTTATGCAAAATTCTTCAAAAAAATCCGAATGATTTTTCCAAAAACATACTATTAGTCTCATAATGCTCGGACTTCTTGCTATTATAGGATTTCTCCTTTTTTCTGACTTTTCTAGTACGCCTATTATTGTATCTGAAAAAATCGATCCCTATGTACTTTCTACTAAAGGTGATACACTCATTATTCGAGACACTACTATTGCGGTCGGAGAAAACAAACAAGCATCTATTCTTATCGGTGATAGAATCCAGACAAATAATTCTCTCGCAACTATTTTCTGGCCAGATGGCAGCTTGACGCGACTCGGAGAAAAGTCTTCGATTCGGATTAATGCCATGCAAGCAAAAACCGCCAATGAAAATATCCAAATTAACTTCAGCTTAGAATCCTGAAAAACTTGGTCGAATGTCGTAAAATATATGTTCGGAGATTCTTATTTCCACGAACAGTTCAATGATGACACAGCTCTTGCTGCGGTGCGTGGAACAGTGTTTGAAATCAATCTCGATCGGAAATATATTCATACTATTGATCACGCTATATCTGTCGAAGATATTGGTAGTCATACAGGAAGTACATTTGTTGTTGCTGGATGATTGCTCGATACCGATACAAGAAATATCCTTCTCAAGAATAAAATCGACGAACTCTGGAATAAAGCAAATAATGATGCAGATGTCATATATCTCAATCAGAGAATGGAGGCTCTGAAGAAGCAAATATTCGAATCGAAAATAGGACAGAAAAATTATATGAATACGTTTTTACAAGAGATAGGACTACAGAAAACAAAAGTTTCTCTCGATACACTTCTGACCGATAATACTGCTGGATGGACACAATTTGCAAACTCCATGAAAGAGTGAAATAATTCTCAACACTTAATGGATATTTACCAGCAATTCTATGGTCTTCATAATACTGATAAAATCGTCGATACCAAGATGAAACTCCGAGATCTTGTTCTGAAAACAGCACCAGCAGACAAAAAACAAACTCTCCTCACGGATTTTGCACGCTCCACTCTTTATGATTCCTGGAATATGACGATAATCGGATCAGGAAATATTGAATGACTTCAGAAGAAACTCGAAAATTATCTCCAGCGGGGAGCAGATAAAAATCTGATAAATTCCCTCAAAGACGCCAATATGCAAGAGAATATCAAACAACTTGATAATACTCTCGAAAATGCAAAACAAACGCTCATACAAACGCTCAGTGAGAAAAACTTATTAGAAGAAGCCAAGAAAAAGATGACTATAGAAAATGTGCAAAAAATTAACAATGAAGCAGATAAAATTCATGAAAGTATTACCAATGGATTACAAAAACTTATTCAATAATAATCCTCATTTTCCAAATATGATACACATCAAAAATATCGTTCATGACAAAAGAATTATCGCACTATTTCTTTCTGTGTTGATTATTAGCATAGTGACTATCTTGAGTATGAATTCAAATACAAGAAATTTCATAGAACAATGAAATTTTGGTATCAAGAATATTCTTTTTACCGGATACGGTGATAATAGAACAGCGAATAAAAATATCACTATTGTTGCCATTGATAATAAAACGCTTTCGAATAGTGGCTGACTCGGAAGATTTCAGGATTTTAAACGATCCTATTATGCTCAAGTCATAGATAATCTCAAGAAGGATGGTGCTATTATTATCGGAGTAGATGTTCTATTTTCCGAAAAATCAGAAGAAGATGAAAGTCTTGCAGAATCTATTAAAAATGCAGGAAATGTTATCTTGGGTTTTTCTGCAAATGAAGATCTTTTTCCTATAAAAGAATTTGCAGATAATGCATTTTGATTTGGGTATTTTCAATCAGAAAAAAATCTTCATAATGCAACAGTTTATAGTATTATACCTGAACAAAAATGAGGTAGAGCATTTTCATTTACAATTCTTCAAAAATACTTTGATTCTCATCCAGAGGAAGTAAATAAATCATTAAAAATATGAGGTGCATTATATCCATTTAAATGAGATGCAAAAAATAGACAAGTTCCTTATGTTTCTATGAATGCAAGAGATGTATTTATTAATTATCTCCCGGAATGATCACATTTTCAAGAAATTTCATTTGTAGATGCTTATAATAGAAATTATAATCCTCTTTTTGTAAAGAATAAAATCATACTCATTGGTTCTACGGCAACTGCACTTTATGATAGATTCAATACACCTCAAGGAATCCAGGATGGAGTACTTCTTCATGCAAATATGATAAATACCGTGCTAAATCAAAAATATATCGTGGAAATGGAAAGTTGGAAAGAGATTGTCATATTAATTGCTCTTACTTTTCTCCTTGTACTTTTTACTCTTTATACAAAAAATCCAGGATATCAGATCTTTTTTTTACTTGTGGGATTTATAATTCTATTTGGTGCAGAAATCTGGTATTTTGCCACTTTTCAAAAAATACTTGTATATCCAACTCAGCTTATTATCATTGTTATATTGACCACAGTCTTTGTAACAGGGTATAAATATTTCCACGAAGAAAAATGAAAGCGTGCTCTCAAATGAGCCCTTTCTCAGTACTTATCCGAAGAACTTGTAGTTAATATTCTCGATAAATTTGAAGAAGTAAAACTGGATGGAAAACGGATGAATATAACGAGTTTCTTCTCAGATATCGCGGGATTCACCAGTATATCAGAAAAGATGGAACCAGAAGAACTGGTGCATTTCTTGAGTATCTATTTGAAGGAAGTTTCCGATATTATTATGGAGGAGAAAGGTTTTATCAATAAGTATGAATGAGATGCAGTTATGGCACTTTGGTGAGCCTTTGATGGATATGAAAAAGAGCAAACTATTCTCGCCTGCCGATCCGCACTCGCACAACAAAAAAAGATACAAGAGCTGAATGTTCAATTTCAAAAAAATCATGGATTTGAAATAAGCGTTCGTATGGGAATCAATAAATGAGTCGCAGTTGTTGGAAATATAGGAAGTATGGGAAAAAAGATTGAATACACTGCTCTTGGGGATTCTGTTAATACTGCTTCCAGATTTGAAGGAATCAATAAACTCTATGGAACACTCATATGTGTTGGGGAAAGTGTCATGGAAGAATCGAAGGAATATTTTATATTTCGCAAACTCGATAGTATTCAGGTAAAATGAAAAGAAAAACCCGTTTTTATCTATGAACTTGTAGGAGAGATAGGGAAAGTAGATACAAAAAAACTCCAACTTATTGAGCAATTTGAAAAGGCACTAGAACTTTACATCCTTGGGGATATCATAGAAGGAAAGAAAATTTTTCAGGAATTGTATGAGGACTTTGCAGATTCTCCATCCCTCACTTTTATCAATCGATGTGGAAAACTTATCGAAGAAGGTGTTCCAGAATGATGGCAATGAGTATATCGAGCAACAGAAAAATAACTTGCATAATAAAAAGGTTATTTTTAAGTTAAAATATTTGACAATAAACTTTTTATATACTATATTATATTTATCTACTGCTTAACGAGGTAAATCCATCTTGCCACAAGCACAAAAATAAAAACAAATTCCAATAAAATTTGTACAATAAAAACTCATATGAGAAGAATACTTTTCTCTATGAAACGAGCTCGTCATACTCGAAAAAAAGACGGGATTGCAGTAGATATGATCTAAGAGTTGATGGAAAGCTCTAGGCACAACAAAAAATCATCCGTACATAGGCATCTTTCTTTCGACATATGCCTCGCATGTACGGATTTTTTCCTTCTCAAATTACCAAAAAAGAACCGATGATCGGTTCTTTTTTTATTTTCCAGATATTCATTTCATTCACACTTCTATATTCAATTTCGTAAGAGATACGGTAGAATAATACTGAACTTCTTTTTTTCTAAGTGAACTGATCGTTAATATACCAATGAGTATACCATTTTTTGTATCGATGATGGGGAGGATATTTATATCATATTTCTGCATAATCTTCTTCATAGTATCAATAGATGTTGTATAATATCAATATATTTCCTTATCTGAAATACAGTCAATATTCTCAAGTGTCAAATTTTCTGTTTTATCATATTTATACAGTATATCAGTCTTTATGATACCAATAGGGTGATTCGTTTCATCCATAAGTATAAGAGCATTATATTTTCCGTCGTACTTTTGAAGTTTTTCCTTTGCCTCTTTCACGGTTTCAGATTTACTAATAGTCAATCGGAGATCAAGCGGAACGATACGAGTTTCATTAGCTGTGAGAAAACTCTTCTCAAGAAATTGTTGATAATCACGAATATTAGCAATCATAACATTTCCATTTCCATCTCGGAGATTATATTTTCTCCCATCATCATTGATTTCACGCCAGATTTCATCTTTGATGAGTGTTTGGATTCTTTCGCGCATATTTGTCAGAGCCAAGATTCCTGCATTCTCTATTTCCGTATGAGTCTTTTGTATCTCAGTCTGTACTTGTGCAAAGAAAATCTTCTGTTCTTGAGCTGTCCATTCAGTTGCTCAACGGATAAATTTTTTTTGCTTCATTTCAACAAAAAGTTTTTGTAACTCCAGACGAGCTTGCTGACGAATCTCTATACTCGAAAGCATAGACGGTAATTGTTCTTCTATCCCTTTTTCCATAGCATCAAAAAAACCATCATTATCAACGATTTTATTTTCGAAAACTTCCGATATAGGAAGTAGAGTTGCGGGGATAGGAATTGTTACGATCATAGAATATGATATGAATATTTCCTCTACTCTATCATAAACAAGATAGATAAACAAACAATCAGATATTGACTCTATTATAAAAATAAGTATGATTTATTTTAAAATCTCTTGACAATATAAAAATTTGACTACAATATCCCATGTTCTCACAAGGAACTCCTCATCCTGTCAGGATTGAGCGAAAACAAATAGAAGGAGCAAGAACATGACAAAAAGAGCAAGTAAGCTTAACACACAACAAGTACTTGAGATGGAGAGAAAAAATCCTGGAAGCACCAGGAATCTTTCCCCAATGCAAGTATCGGGAAGAGCAAAATTTCTGCTCAAACCCGTGGGTAATTCCCACGTTCGCGTTTAGAACGTGTAGAATTTACTCAAGATTGACCGCCCATTCATTTGTGGCGGTCTTTTACATTCTTGAGTCTAAGACATATTTTCAAAGAGAGTCAATACTCATTTCTTTGGAGAAAAACCCATTATGGATTATACTATTTGCAACTCTATTTAATAAATACAAATATATGCTCGAACCAAAGAAGCTTATGGCTATCAAAGGCTTTCTCGATAGTGCACAGAAATCTATTATATCAGCGAAAAAAATTCTCGCCACTATGAGCGATGATACTGAACTCAAGAAAGAACTTGCCTATCTCGACGCTTCTGGACTTTCTAACTATCAAAGCGGAGATGAGAAGATTATAGAAGGAGTATTTACTGGCGAAGCTATGCTCGGATCGGATGGCGCTATGTACCCAGTTCCACAAAACTACGCTTCTAAATCGAAACTTGTCCAAGGAAGTAAGCTCAAAGCGATTATTCAAAGTGATGGGAAAATCACTTACAAGATTATAGAAGAAATCGAGCATGAAACAAAAATAGGAATCCTCACCAAGAATAAAGATCGATTCCAGGTAATAGCTGATGGGAAAACCTATAATACCCTCCTTGCAGCCGTTACTTTTATAAAAGGAGAAATCGGTGATTCTGTCTCTATCCGAATCCCCAAAGGAAAAGATGCAACTTATGCTGCGGTGGAAGTTATCATCCCAAAAACTCTTTCAAAAGAGTAAAAAGTTAAGTGGTCTCCAAACCACGGGCTAAAGCCACGTGGCTTTCAGTTTTGTTAGAGTTCGATTTCAGTGCCTTCTACATCTTCTTTTCATTGTTCATCGACGTATTTCTTGATAATTTCGTGATTTACTTCTCAGACAGTACATACGAAGTATCCGACTGCCCAAAGAACATTTTTTTCCCAGAAGTAGTTTCTGAGATATTTCTCATACTGAGACCAAATGACCTTGGAGGTCCTTCATTTAAGTATCTGTAC
>MNYO01000106.1:6011-6618 GCA_001873165.1 Candidatus Gracilibacteria bacterium CG2_30_37_12 | reverse complement strand
CACGACTCTTTCGAGTCGGAAAAGAGTTTACCAAGAAGTTTGAAAAATTTACACGGAGACTCGGACTTACGATGAATCGTAACTCCATTATTACCTTCATCTCTCACTGTCTGGAACAACTCTACAAACGACCTAAAAAGGATCCAAGAAAACACATCAATAGAAATCCGTTAGACTCAGTACAACAAAGGCTTTTTACGGTTGGTTAGGTGAGAAAAAATGGGTGGAATTGAGTAAATAATGGCTATAATCAAAATCGAAGTGCAATAAAAAAAGAAATGATAGAATAGGAGAGTCTAACCACCTAATCTATCATTTCTATGGCACAGTATATACATATTTCTGAAAAATGGTTTGGAGGGAAGAGGGGAATGGATATAATCTGGGGAAATTAACCATGAATTTCCGAAATATGAATACAAAGCCAATCTACCCGCTCATAGATGAATGAATATCGCTTGCTGGAGATTTTGTTATCTCTCAAATAGAGGCTAAGAAAAACAAATATTTCTATACTGATAAAGATCAGAATAATACTACTGCGGTTTTTCTCGCTGGAGCACCGGGGAGTGGTAAGACAGAGTTCATTCAGTCGGCACTTTCATAT
>MNYO01000106.1:0-6001 GCA_001873165.1 Candidatus Gracilibacteria bacterium CG2_30_37_12 | reverse complement strand
TCTTTTTTATTGATATTGATAGTTATCGTGAGCTTTTCGAATGATACTGTGGGAGTAATGCCTGAAAATATCAAGAAGCCATGTCGAGGGTAGTGAACAAAGTTTTGAAATACTGTCTTCAAAACAACATTCGTTTCATACTGGATGGGACATTTAAGAGTAAGAAACATTCTCTCAAAAATATAGAAACTTGTAAAGTACATGGACGAACGGTTGATATATATTTTCTCTTTCAGCCACCACTTATTTCCTATTATTACACCTATCTTCGGGAGATTCAGCAAACTCGCAATATTCCTGTTGACGGATTTGTGGAATGTTTCTATAATTCGATTCGAAATATATTTCTGGCAAAAAATGGACATGATGATGTAAATCTCTATATCTGTGATAAGACAATCGGAAACGGGGTACGTTGAAATAAGAAATACATGGTTTACGACACGAAACAGATAAAAGATATTCAAACCTTTTGCAAAAAGTTCAATGTTGCGTATACTCTTGAAAGTGACACCTTCCATAATCAGGATAATACGAGGAAATCAATAGAAGATTTCAGATTCTTGCTCAATACAATAAGACCTTTTCTTAGGCTGTATTACCTCATAATAAATAAACTCCTATGACTCAAAAAAAACTAGCCCTCATTGAGAGAGGACTTCGCGGAAGTATCCAGAAGCAAGAAAAAGTGTTCTTTGATAACTTTATTACCAAAGCACTCTTTCATCGAGCCTATTCTCTCGGAAAGAAAAAGAATTCTCTCTAGTTCTCAGTACGCTATCAATCCCCTCCGAATCAGTTTTGGAGGGGATTTCTGAAAAATGGTTTGGAGGGATGAGGGGAATAGGTATAATCGAGGGAAAGAATTAAAAATAAACCTTGTAAGTATTATGATTTATCTCTATCTAGATGAGAGTGGGGATCTCGGTTTTGATTTCGAAAACAAACGACCATCTCCATTTTTCACCATCACGGTCGTCGTGGTGAAAAATATCGCCTCAAATCAAAAACTGAAAAAAGAGGTGGAAATCGTTCTGAAAAGGAAACTAAATCCGAAAAAGAAACAAAAGAGAATTATAACTGAACTAAAATGAGCGAAGACGACCCTCGAAATTAAGAAATACTTTTTTGAGCGTATTAAAGACGAAGATTTTGATATCTACTCGATTACATTCGCCAAACAAAAAGTGAATGAAAATCTGAGACATAAGCCTGATCGACTCTATAATTATTTCGTAAAACAACTCATAGACCGAATTGATTTTACTCTGATTGATGGAGGGCTGACAATTGTGCTCGATAAATCGAAAAATAAAGAGCAGATCAAAGATTGCAATGACTATATCGTAAAAAATATCGAGGGAAGGATTCCTTTGGAGGTGGAGGTGAATATCATCCATGAGGACAGTGCATCTATCAAACAATTACAAATCGCTGATATGTTTTGTTACGGATTTTATGAAAAATACAATAAGAGTGAGTATCATTGGTACGATGTATTCAAGGAAAAGATACGAGTGGACGAATCGTGGTTCGGGTAACAAAAAACTAGCCCACATTGTATACCTTGATTGTCTTGATTCGGGTCCGACCGATGGAAGGAATCCTCAAGAACAGTACACTTTAGTTTTACGGCTAGCATTTTAGATGACGCGGATATTATATCAGAACACACTCGCAAGTCAAATAAAATCCCTTGACAATATCTCCATCGGGCACTATCAGAGGAAGCGGAGAGATTTCTGAAAAATGGTTTGGAGGGAAGAGGGGAATAGGTATAATCGGAGAAATAGTCCATTTTTTGAAAATTCCCTGAAAAATTATCTCCTTCTCATTAATGGACTGAAAGGGTCGGAAAAATCCACTTTATTGGAACTTCTCAAGGACCATCTTGATAGTACGGAGTTTTGTAGTTTGGATGGTATGCGGCAATTGGTAGAGAGAACGAACTCTCTCAATAATGACAATAAAAAAGCGTTCGATCTTCTAGTTGCACATTTGAAGGATACCTTTAGTCGAGGGAAAAACGGAGTCGTGGACAGCGGTCTTTCGGAGGAACGAATACATATTTTGGAAGAGATTGCGAAAGAATATGGAGTTAAACTACATAAATTTTCTCTCATTGCACCATATGAGGTGCTTTATTCTCGGGTTCAGGCAAGAGATAAAAGTAAGGGGAGGACTTTTTACCCGGATCGTTTCGATTACACTTTTCACGCACAACAAGCCAAATCGTTTGAAGATTTCTCCATAATCGATAGTAGTAAATTATCGCCACAGGAGATATATGAAATAGTACATTCAAAAATCACTCAAGTATAACCATTTCTCCTATGTCCACTCCATTCCAAACTACTTACTCCACCCTCAATCCCCGTCAGAAGCAGGCAGTGGATACTATTTATGGTCCGGTGCTCGTTATCGCGGGGCCGGGAAGTGGGAAGACGCAGATTCTGTCGGCTCGTATCGCGAATATCCTCGTGGAGACCGATGTGAATCCGAGTAATATTCTCTGTCTCACTTTCACGGACAACGCTGCGAAAAATATGCGCGAACGACTTGCCCGTATCATCGGTGCGGATGCATACAAAGTGGCGATTCATACATTTCATAGTTTCGGAAATGAGATTCTGAATCGCTATCGCTCTCGTATTTCTGATTATGCCGAGGCCACTCCGATAGATGAGATAGAGGCTTCACGTCTGTTCGATGAGATTTTGACGGCACTTCCTTGGAATGACCCGTACAAGCCGGGACAAAATGCCAATGAGAAGATTCGTGAGCTCCGCAATGCCATTAAGCTCGTGAAAGATGCGGGTATTACGCCAGCGGAATATGCAGAGATTATCGAAACGAATCGTAAGACTATGGCGGTTATAGAGCCTCTCATCCGAGCCCATTTGGATGAACTCCTATCACTCGGGCAGAAAAAGGAGGACAAGGTCCGAAAACTCGAACTCTTTCGAGTCTTTCACGATGCCATTGTACAGGCTTTTTCTGGTCTTCCGGAGCGAATGCACTCACAGGATACTCTCGCAAGAACACTCACGGATTCGCTCGGAGTTATTTGGGAACTCCAGGAATCGGAAACCGATGCGAAAATCGTGACTAAATGGCGAGATGAATGGCTGGAAAAAGATTACGAAGGGAAGTGGATATTGAAGGATGCCTCGAGACTCGAGAAATATGAGTCGCTCGCCCGAATCTATATCCAATATGAAGAACGAATGAAAGCTTTCGGATACATCGATTTTTCCGATATGATACTTGGAGCGATTCGGCTCGTGGAGCAGTATGGTGATATCCGAGCGAATCTCGCGGAACAATACCAATTTGTTCTCGTAGATGAATACCAAGATACGAACGATGCACAACTCCGACTCATTACTGATATTCTCTCAGTTACTGATACACCGAATGTGTTCGCGGTCGGGGATGACGACCAATCCATCTATAAGTTCCAGGGGGCTAATACTAAGAACATCAAGGCATTCCGCGACCGTTGGGCAGATACCGAGCTCATCATCCTCGAGACCAATTATCGCTCGAACAGTGAGATTATCGATACTTCACGAGCGCTTATGAACTCTGCGGTGCATTCCATCGGGGATATATTCCCAGGAGCGGTCAAATCTTTCGATTCGCACCAAGGACAGGGCGGAAGTGTGACACAGAATATTTTTGAAACCGAAGCGGATGAACTGACTTGGGTGGCAGCTGACATTGAGCGAGCTATTATAGACGGTGTTCCGGCGGAAGAAATAGCAGTCATCACGAAGAAGAATAAGACCCTCGAAAACCTTGGGAAAGCTCTTCTCTCCAAGCATATTCCGGTTGCGCTCAGTAAAGATGAGAATATCTTCGACTCCGAGGAGGTGCGTCTCGTGGATGAGATTCTCGAATACCTCGTATCGCTTCGAGGAAGTGGAAAACCTCGAGACGAAATATTCCTCTCCATTCTTGCTCATCCGTGCTGGGGAATTCACCGACTCACTATTTGGGAGATGTCCCGCACTATCTCGAATGCGCGCCGTGAAGATAGAAAATCTTGGATTGAGGTTTTAAGAACACATACGGATCAAGCTCTTTCTGGACTCGCGAATTTTCTCATTGAGCTCTCTATTCTCTCTCATCATGCGCGCCTTGAAGACCTCATGGATTATATCACGGGAGCTGCTGCACTCGCGATTCCCGATGAGTATGACGAGGATCCAACCAAAACTCCCCTCCAGATCGATATGTTCGGTGGAGGAAAGAAAGAATATGTGTCGCCAATTTATGGGTACTACTTCGGTCGTAAGAAAATCGCCACCGATGCGACTGTGTATGCTCGACATCTCTCCAATATCCGTAAGCTCGTGGAATCAGTTCGTTCTTTTAGGAAAGGAGCTGGATTTCTCTCTATTCTCGACTACGGAGAATTCATCTCTCTCGTGAAGAAGTACGATGTACAGATAGCAGCGTCGCACCTTGTTGGGCACGAAGGGACTTCTGTGAACCTTATAACCGTTCATAAGGCAAAAGGTCTGGAATATGGACGAGTCTACGCCATCGGACTCACTGAGAAACAGTACAAACTCGGGAAGGTTTCCGGTTCTCCACTCCCGAAGAACCTCCCACTTGCTCCCGAGAAAGACGACGACGAGGATATCCGACGTCTCGTCTACACAGTATTTACCCGTGCCAAGAAAGATCTCATTCTCTCCTATGCCCGTATGAACTTGAGCGAGAAATCTGACACTCCGCTCGGGTGTTTGACCGACCTTGACCCCGCTTGGATGAGCAGTGCGGTCGCTCCCGAATCGCTCGCTCAATTCCTCGAAAAGGAACGAAAAGACCTCTTCTCACTCCCATATCACGGAGAGGAACGGAACTTCCTTGCTGACCGCATTTCGAAACAATTCACCATGTCGGTGACTGCACTTCAGAACTTCCTGAATGTCGCAGATGATGGTCCCGAACATTTTGTTTCGAATAATATCCTCCGGTTTCCGCAAGCCAAAAGTGAATCCGCGTGCTATGGGTCTGCCATGCACAAGGCTCTTGAAGTGTTTTTCACTGATTATAAGAAAACAGGACTCTACTCGAAATCCTTCCTGTTATCAAGTTTCGAGACCGCTTTCAAACAAGAACGTTTTTCTGAGAATACCGAACGAGACTTTCTCGACCGAGGTCGCGAGAATCTGGAAGCACTCTACTCCGAAATAACTGGAAAAGCGTATGGAGATCTTCATTTGGAGTATGATTTTCGCTCTGCCTTTGGTGGTATATTTCTCGATGGTATGCAACTCACCGGAAAGATCGATCGCATAGAGGTCATCGATAATCAGAAACTCGTCATCACCGATTATAAGACGGGTGGATGATTCGATTCCTTTTCGGATACAGGATCTGCCTATGAGAAGATTAAGAAATGGAAATACAAACTCCAGTTCTGTTTCTATGCCATTCTCTTTGAAATATCCCCACAGTGGGCAAGGTTTATCCAGAAGGAGTTTACTCTTATGTTCATCGAACAGGACCGTAAAACGGGTCGATTCGTGACTGTGACCGATTACGTGCAGCAAGGGGAAGTGGAGCGAACCAAAGCTCTCATTCGGGCAGTTATGTCCAAAATAAATTCGCTTGATTTCCCAGATGTTTCGGCATATTCACCCGATATCGCCGGTATTCGCCAGTTTGAAGAAGATTTATTGGAAGGGAAGGTATAATATCACCTATAGCGACAAAAAAAGAGAACGAGCACTCATTCTCTTTTTTTGTCAAGATATATTATCTCAATTCCACCCATTTTTTCTCACCTAACCAACCGTAAAAAGCCTTTGTTGTACTGAGTCTAACGGATTTCTATTGATGTGTTTTCTTGGATCCTTTTTAGGTCGTTTGTAGAGTTGTTCCAGACAGTGAGAGATGAAGGTAATAATGGAGTTACGATTCATCGTAAGTCCGAGTCTCCGTGTAAATTTTTCAAACTTCTTGGTAAACTCTTTTCCGGCTCGAA
>MNYO01000133.1 GCA_001873165.1 Candidatus Gracilibacteria bacterium CG2_30_37_12 | reverse complement strand
CTGTTATCGATATTCCCGTAAGTCCACGGAATATCCGAGGAGATTTCATAGCTTTTTCGAGATTTGAGAGAGTGGAAAACATAAAGAAGATAGTCAGGATACAAAAAGAAGGAGATGAACTCCTTCTTTTTCTCTATTTTTCCATATTTTGCAAGTTTTTCTTTGGGGATTTTGGGATTTTGGTTATTATGGAACGTGTTTAATATATTAAAAAGAGTATATCTTCTGTAGAAAGTAAAGTCAAATAAATATATTCATCATTCTTTAATCCTAGTGAGAAAGAATCTAAATAAGGAGTTTGAGAGATTGCTCGCTTGAAAAACTTGCAAATTCTTTCAAATCTATATACTAGTTCACATTTCTAACCCTATTTATTTATTATGGACCCCGTCTCATTCAGTATATTTCTAACCCTCCTCCTCCTTCTTATATTTTTCGCAGGAACTGAGATTCCTCTCATGTCTATCTCTGCACATGTCATCATATCGGCTGTAAAAAATCGTCGATTTGGTGCTGCAACACTTCAGAAAATCAAGACTCAAAATGAACGTCTCTTGATGACAAATCTGGTTGGTACAACAGCTGTCACTATTGCAATATCCAGTTTCTCTACTATTGTCGCACTTGATGTATCTAATAAATTGGCTCTTCCAGGGGAATTAGGGGTCACGATTGCTATGCTCACCGTCTCTACTATTATTTTGCTTTTCGGAGAGATTACCCCAAAGATTTTGGGTGTACGTTTTTCCAATCAAGTAGCATTTGTCGTCGCTCCTATTTATCGGGTTCTTATGATGCTTCTTTTTCCACTCAATTGGCTTATAGAGTACTTTGTTCGGTTTATTAGCTTTGTGACAGGAGCTCATTCCAGTCTTCATGGAGCGAAAATGACTGCAGAAGAATTTGAGGCATTTATCGATATCTCTCATGAAAAATGAGCAGTAGAATCCCATGAACATAAGAAAATTAAAAGCATATTAGATCTCTCTGAAACCGAGGCATCGTCGGTTATGACCCCACGGGTATCGGTGGATTTTATTTCCGAAGAAACAACCATCAATGAACTCTGTACTTTCTTTCTTTGATCTACACATTCCCGAATTCCCGTATTTGCAGAAACCACCGATGACATCGATTATGTAGTGACGCTTCGAGAAGCTTTCGAATGGAAAACACAATGATTTGGAGATAAACAACTCAAAGAGCTCGACTTGGATAAAATTATCAAAGTTCCTTCTACGCAGCCCATTGATCGTATATTTACTATTTTTCAGAAATCTCATAAACATATCGCTCTTGTTATCGATGAACATGGTGGAGTAGATGGAGTAATTACTCTTGAAGATATTATCGAAGAAGTATTTGGAGATATTAAAGATGAAAATGATAAAGAAGAAGAATATATTCGCAGAACTTCCAATGGGGCGATTATCGTTCAGGGAAGTGTTCTTGTGGAGGATGTACTCGAAGAATATGGACTCACGAGTGAAAAAGTGAATATCGACGAGGAATATATTGGAGAAACGATTAGTTATTTAATACTTTCCCTTCTTGAACGATTTCCAAAAAATGGAGAATCTCTTACGCTTAATGGAGCGAAAGATACTCTTGTACTCACTGTTGAAGATATAGAAGATGAGAAAATAGAGAGTATACGAGTGGAGAGAATATAATGGATTTATTACACAAGATGCCAATTTATATACCCTCTTTAAATAAAAGGGGGTATATTTATATTCTCAAAATATACCAATTTGCATTTCCAATTTATTCGATATAATACTCTCATATATTTATATTAAATTTTTCTATGAAAAAATACTTTTTACTTATACTCATCTGATTTTTTACACTTTTTTCGAATGTCTCTGCTGCAGAAACATTTTCTCATCCTGTCCTTCGACAGACATATGAGCAAGTAAATTTGCGAATTGACCAGAAAGTGAGTGTAACTACTCTTGATGTAATAGCGACAGCACATATCGCCCAAAGCAAACAACAACTTACTAAAATGCTCCATGCTATCGATATCGCATTTCAAAGACGTGATATGAATGAGCTTAAGAGACAGGCAGTATTGTTTCGTGATACCTATAAGGAAACGATGAATTTTCTGCAGAATATTCCTCTCGCAGTTGTAGTAAATACGCACAAAAATATTCCAACAATCATAGCAGGCGATACAGAAATAGTAGGCGAAAGTGCTGATATCACCTATTATGCAGACAATTTTGAATGAGGAGGTACTGCGAATGGAAATATTTTTTCGCAATCCTCTTTTTCTGCCGCTGCATGTGGAATTTCTTTCAATACGCTCATACAAGTAGGAAATGGCAATACCGCGGTTGTAGCAAAAGTAAATGATCGACCGAATTGTTCGAAGTATTCGAGCCTGGTTGATCTGAGTACCATCGCTTTCCAGGCTATTGGAAATATTTCCAATGGACGACTTCAGGGAACGACCAATACCCTTTGAGCGGTTTCATCGGATTATACGAAGCAGATTATTGCTCCAGATACATTTACAAGCTTGGGGATAGCACTCGATTCCAATATCCCAAATACCTATCTGAAGAATGAGACTTTTCACATTACTGGAAAGGAACTTTTCTGAAAAGAATATATACTTCTTTATCTGCAATCTCCTACAAATAAAGATATCGCACTCAATTATAAACAAGATTCAGATGGACGCTTTGAATATAATTTCCCCCTTGAAGAAACAGGTGTATATAAGATGGTAATTACATCAGGATTGGGGTTTGAAACTAATACATTCATAGAGATTACTGTTCTCGATGATGCTCTTTTTTCTGCAAAAAAATTGATTGTCTCTCCGAAACAAGTAGCAACCTTGAAAACACTCGATGTAGAACGAAAAGAGCTCCCAAATGGAGCTTCACTTTATCTCTTTCATTTTCCAGAAAATAGTTTTCATACTTTGACTATCAAGAGTCAGAATACGAGTTTTACATACAAAGGATTTGGTATTATTGCGATTCAGAGCAATGACCTCCAATCTCTCGATACGAACAATGCTGTTTCCATAACAGTTACTTCTGCAGAGAGTTCAACGAGTTTCTCTCATGATACTTATACGAATCCTGTGACTATTTTTAGTCAGGACATGATGATTGTTCCTGGATATAAGACAGAAAAGAATGAAAATATCACCATGGCCGTGGAAAATAACAATCTCCTTATTCGAGGCATTATAGCAGTTGGGAAAAATGTAAAAAGTACCATAGACGTTACTCTTCCAAATGGAAATGTGAAAGCATATACTTTTGATGCAAATAGCATCGATACAGATGGATATGTGAAACGAGGAAAAGTATTCGAAAAGAGTATTCCTTTGATTGATAAAGGACTTTACCATGTTGAGATAAATTATAGTGATGGTTTTGCTGCATACAATGGACCAGTTATTTATGGAGATTTTCTCCCTATTTACCCCAATGATTTTGATACTGCCGAAAAAAATATTTCCAATAATGACAGTATTACTGCTGCAAATGATTCGCTCAGTTTTGTAAATGCTGTGCGTGCAAAATCTGGAAAATCCGCATTGGTGCTTGATACGAATCTCAATATACTCGCAACTATCAAGGCTAATGATATGGCCATGCATAATGTTGTTTCTCATACAGATTCCCAGGGTACCACTATCAGTGGAACCGCAAAACGAAATGGTATACAACTTGCATGAAGTGTGGGGGAAAATGTTGCCTGAGGAACTTTTAGTTTCAAATATCTCCTCGTTGGACTCGTAAATAGTGGAGGTCATCGATTCAATATGCTTGATACTTGGACAAAGATGGGTGCATGATATGCAGTGAAAGATGGAACTGTTTATTATGCACAAGTATTCGGAGAATAGATACAGATTTTTATGAAATAAGTAAATGACAGAAGTATTTTTTATTTCTTTTCTTTTTTCTTATGAAATATTTATTGATGGTTTCATGGCTCGTATGAGCTGTAGTTTTCTCATTTTCTGAAGTACAGGCAGCGGATGTTATCGTGAATGGAGTCAATCTTGGATCGTGTACTTCGTATTCTGATGGTTGTAATACTTGTAGCATCGGAGATAACGGACTAGCTGCTTGTACTCAGATGTACTGTTTTCGGGCAGGTACTCCAAAATGTCTCGATGTTCCCACGACGGGAAGTGGCACCGATACACAATTGACCGATTTAGAAAAAGCAAAACAAGATGCAACAACAAAAACACTCACCACGGATTTTAAACTCAAAACTTTCAATAGTTGTGACAATTTGGAAAGTGTGATGAAGAACTTCATCAAAGATTATTACAATGCTCATCCATATAATGGTGGATACTATCGTGGTGGTCCAGAACTTATGATGAATGGCAGTATTGGTGTAGCTGTTCCATCTGCGACTTCTTCCGATATGGTACAATGAGGAGTATCAAAAGTATCTGCACCAGTGAGTGCCACCGATATTTCCAATACGAATCTCCAGGTTGCTGTAGTAGATGAATCAGAACTTATCAAAACTGACGGAACATATGTGTATTTTTATAATAATAAAGATCATTCTGTCTATATTGCAAAGGCTTTTTCAGCAACGGATCTTTCTATCGTTCGAAAGATTAAAGTCCCAACAAATTTTATAGATCCGAAGCTTTTCCTCTCTGGAAAGAAACTCACTATTCTCTCTACGAAGTATAATAATACCGATTATGGATATCGTTACTGGTTCAATAGACAGGTAAAAACGGTAATAGTGGTATACGATGTAAGTGATGTTAACCATCTGCAAATCGATCGATACTATGAAACCGATGGAAATATGAGTGAATCACGAATGATTGGAAAATATCTCTATATTCTCTCTAATTCGAACTTTTCATTCCCATATAACATTTATTATGGATCAATGCAGGAGTGAGGAACTCAGACTCTTGACGAACAGAAATTTGATACCGATTTCATCGGATCTACTATTAAACCACAGAAGATAGAGCTTCGAAAAACCAATATAGAAAGCGAGCAGAATTTTCGTCTCAATGGAACGTTATTTCCCTATAATTTTTCTCAAAAAGATAACGCCATTTGTTCGGATATAGAATATGTCCTTCCGGACACAGAAACGATGAAACAATTTGATTTCACTCCGAGTTTGGTGACTCTTTCCATTATAGATACAGAGGATGTAACGAAAGAAACGAAGACAAAGGTACTCTTTGGGGATGTAAATCAGATTCATATGAGTTTATCAAATCTCTACATCACTTCGCATCTTTCCACGAGTTATGGTTTTCGATGCGGTCCAATGATGGGATGTATTATGCCGTACTATAATCAGGGGCAAAATACCCTCATTCATAAGCTTGCTATTAAAAATGATACGACTTCTTACGTAGGATCGACAATTGTTCCAGGATCTCCACTCAATCAATATTCTATGGACGAGGAAAGTACGACTGGTAATTTTCGAATCGTGACGAGTCATAATTATCCAACTCAGTCTTCAGAACTTTTCGTACTCGATCCAAAACTCCAAGTGCTCGGAAAATTAGAGAATATCGGGAGTGGTGAGATATTTCAAAGTTCCCGATTCATCGGAAATCGTCTCTATTTGGTAACTTTTAAACAAATTGATCCACTCTTCACTATCGATCTGAGCGATGCAAAAAATCCAAAGATTCTTGGAGAATTAAAAATCCCGGGATATTCCACTTACCTTCATCCGTACGATGCAACACATCTGATCGGTATTGGGTATGACACTCAAACGAATCAGTGGGGCGGAACACAAAATGCAGGAATTAAAGTTGATCTCTATGATGTCGGAGATGTGGCAAAGCCAAAACAACTCTCGACTCTGACACTCGGAGATCAAGGTTCGAGTTCTGAAGTACTTCAAAATCCACGACTCTTCACTTGGTATGCGAAAAAGAATCTTCTTTTCCTTCCTGCAACCCTTATGACCAGTGCACAGGATGTGACGAACCCGTATCGTAGTAAAGATGCTTGGCAAGGAACGGTGGCACTGAGCATCGACCTGATAAATGGAATTAAAGAACAATCAAGAATTTCTCATATCGACACAACAGGATTGGAAGCGAAACGAATAGAAGATTGTAAGCAGTATTCACAAAATGATGGAAAACCTGTTTGTAAGCAACTTATTGGTGGTGGGGAATATTGTACCAGTCCCATACAAAGTTATGTTCCACCCTATTGCTATACTGATTCTCCGATAGGTGAATATCTCTCCAACCAGCTCTGGAATTTCTCTAATGATTTCGTTATCCGAAATCTCTACCTCGATAATACGCTTATCACGGTCAGTAATAATAAGATCCAAGCGAATGATATAGGACAAAATTATGAGAAAATAGGAAGTATAGAAATGAAGTAGGGAAATAAATAGACACTTAAAAGTCCGCTCGAGAGCGGACTTTTAAGTGTCTATTGAGAAATCTATTCGTGCAACCCCTTTTTTCTCTTCCCAAAAATTTCCTGAAGTTTTGTAAGTTTGCTCCTATCGATAATCTTTTTCTGGGTAAATAGAAAAAAATGTAGGCTATAAATTGTTTCTTTTGTATATCCAAAGTGTTAAAAATGAACGAAGTCTTGTACTATTTAATCACTTGTGTTCGTTGACTCATTCGGTGGTTAAAACTCAGAAATATCACTCTAATTTATTCGTGTTTCGTTCGATGCTTGAATTGTTATGGATAGCTGATTGAAACATGTAAGGCAGGGCGTTTCGTATGTGTCTATGAGCCTTTCGTAG
>MNYO01000109.1:6720-7305 GCA_001873165.1 Candidatus Gracilibacteria bacterium CG2_30_37_12 | reverse complement strand
ATCCATCAAAGATGCCTTGTACATATACAAAGGCAGGTAAAATCGTATATCTCGGCATAATGGCAAAAAGTGTGTGGCTGTTTTGACTACTTCACCCCGCTTCCAGAGGGCAGATAAGGGGGTAAATTAGTCAAAAACAAGCCAAATTTAGCGAGAAATATAAAAGTTGATACTTGGGTGCCTTAGATAAGAGAACAACTTGTATTTTTAACCACACATAATTTTCTATTTAACCGCAATTGCTGAATATTTTTTGGTTCTTAGAAGTATATTTATTTACCAAGGATAGGGATTCCTCCTTAATTCCCAAGAAATATATAGTTTTGCAAGGTCTTTGAGTGGGAGGGATTATAACACAATATCTCGCACATTGAGTACATTTTTTTTCCTTCCCATCCATATTTCTTCACTTATCTCGACGATGAGTGAAATGCTTTTTTTCGCTCGAAGCTCGTCGTAGAATTCTCCGAATCCAAAAGCATTGATACTGAACCTTTTTCCATTATCAAGAAACTTGAGATGTTTCCCATCTTTTCCGAGGTATTCGACACCTGCAGGAATAAAATCTTGAATCAGAAAAAGTGG
>MNYO01000109.1:0-6682 GCA_001873165.1 Candidatus Gracilibacteria bacterium CG2_30_37_12 | reverse complement strand
TTCTGAAAGAGAGAGAATAGTTTCTATTCGGAGCGTTTTTGCTTTTGTTGCAATAGCTCCGTGTTTTTCTGTAAGTTTTTGTTCTATCGTTTCTTTGAATGCTTCAAAATTCTCAGCGAGAATAGTAAAGCCAGCTGCTTGACGGTGACCTCCAAATGCGACGAAATATTCACGACATTCCTCCAAAAGCTCTACGATACTGATGTGTTCAGGACTTCGGCAACTAGCCACCAGTTTATCTCATTCATTCTTTAGGGCGATTGCAGGCTTTCCGAAGGCTTCTGTCAAACGTCCAGCGATGAGTCCGATAATCCCATGTTCGATATCGGTGGAATCATAAAAGAGGATTCATTTATCTCGATCAACCACTTCCAGAGCATGTTTAATAAAATGCTCGGTGGTTGTCTTTCGTTTACTATTCAAATCTTCTAATTCTGTGAGAATGGGATCAAGTTTATCTTCTCCGGCGAGCAAAAGTGCAAGAGCTTTGTAGGGGCTATCCATTCTCCCTGCTGCATTAATTCGTGGTCCGATATGAAACCCGACAATATCTGCGTCCATGTCTTTATATTTCCCTTCTATGAGCTTACGAAGTCCACTGGAATTACTGGACTCCAGTCGTTGAAGTCCGAGCGAAGCAATGGTACGATTTTCTCCAATAAGTGGCATACAGTCGGCGATTGTCCCAAGACACGCAAAGTCCACATATTCGAGAATAATATTCTCATAGGTATCGGGAAATACCTTCATAGCAACGGCGGAAGCGACTTTCAGAGCTACTCCTGAGCCAGAAAGAGAAGAAAAAGGATAATTACTCTCTCGGATTTTCGGGTTCAAAATAGCGATAACTTCCTGAGGAATCTCCTCGGGAACCGCATGATGATCTGAAACTATTACATCGATTCATTTTTCATAAGCGTATTTTATAACTTCCACATCCCGAGTTCCACAGTCCACCGTTATGATCAATTTTACATCTTTTTCTGCGAGTTCATCGATGAAATGTTTCTTGAGTCCATAACCATCATGAACACGATGGGGGAGACGATAGGAGATTTGTACACCGATAGACGCAAAGAATCGTACCAAAAGTGCTGTAGAACTCACTCCATCTACGTCATAGTCTCCAAAAATGACCACACGTTCTTTGTTTTCTCGAGCTTTCAAAATCCGCTCTACCGCAACATCCATCCCATCTAGCAGATAAGGATCGTGTAAATGCTTAAAGGCAGGATGAAAAAACTCTTCTTTTTTCTCCTCACTCAAAAGATTGAGTCCTCGATTCACAAGGAGTTTTGTAAGGAGAGATTCATTCGATTCACGAACGATATCGAGGATGTTTCAGCGGAGGGTTTGCATAAAGTATATTTTACTTAATTTTAAATAATACGAGCCATCCGTGTCCGACATAACTTTGGAATATTTTTACCATTTCACCTTGATCTTTTGGTGGATTTTTATCGAGGTATTTTGTGAGCGGAAGGAGATAGCTATAATTTGTTTCTGTGATTTTTCCTGCTTTTATGAGTTCGAGAATATGGTTATAACACTGAAATTGTTTTTCTCCTCGATTAATAGTGGTTTCTTTTCACTCGGCATCTTTTTTATACGACTCATAATTCACTCCTGCATAGGTCAAATAAGTCGTTGGATCTTTTTCCTCAAGTGCCATTTGGAGACAGAGACTATCAGTTTGTACGAGTTCGAGTTTCTGAGATTTGAAAGTTTGTAAGAGATTTTCAAAACGTCTCGTCAGATCATGACGTGGGTCTTTATCAATCGTTGCAGCATTAAGATCAACCAATAAATATTTGAGTCCAAGTTTTTCCATTCTCCCCACGGTTATGTTAGAATTTGCATCGTAGAAATATTTATCGTGGTTAAGTACGAGACTATCGTCGTAATATCGAGAACGATTATTATCGATAAAGTACGTCAAAAATGTTCCAATTCGATAGATTCCGCCAATATTCCTTGTGTCTTTATTGGGATAGAGAACCATTTGATAGAGATTTCCGAGAATAGTATGAACTTCTGCTTGGAGAGTGATAGTATCCATCTGTGAAAGTCCCATCTTTGTGAGATCTGTTCTCGTTATCTCACTCAATATTTGTTGAAGTTTTCCCAGGCTTTTTTCAGTTTTGAGATTATTGTCAAGGATTTGTTTCAAGGTAGGATTTTGGATTTTTGCAAGCGTGGCATTAAATATTTGTTCCTGAGATTTGATATTGAGCGTTGCAAGAACGGTAAAATAATCGGGATGAGAATTGAAAATCCCTTCCTCCTGAGAATAGGTTCCATTCTTAAATTCATCAAATCCTGCAGCTTTCAGATTTGCCCAACCATGAGGAATGGAAGACATAAAGAAGTAAGTACTCACAATACAGAAGAATACAATCGCTCCGATAAAATGAATCATATTTTCATCGGAATCACCCTCCTCTTTTCTATAGTGAGTCATATATCATCCACCAATGAGAATCGCGAGGATGAAGGAGAAATACATAGAAATACCGTACCAAACGATTCCGTACGCAGCGATGACGAAAAGGAAAACATAGAAACTGGCAAATACGAGATTAAACAAGAAGAGTTCTGTTTTTTGTTTATTTCTATCAAGTGCAAATGTGAAATATACGAGTGGGAGAAATGAGAAGAATGCGATCCAAGAATATCCACCAGGGAGATCTTTTGTTGCGAAAAATGCAGCAATTATTTTCATAAAAGCCGGATTGAAAAAGTATGCATATTCAAATCCGAGTATCGCCACGAGTCCGATAATCCAGAATGGATTTTTGAAAGCGAGGAAGAGAAATATAATAGGAATGAGAGCGAGGAAGAATGGAGTAATCTCGGTATATTCTCCTGGTTGATTCGATTGCATCGTAAGATTCAATGGAAGTTTTAGATAATTGTTCACTCCATCCTCGTATCCAAAATATCGTCCGAGGTCTTCATTTGTCGTTTTACCACTTGCAGAAGTTCCACCGATATTAGCATCTGAGCTTTCGATTTTCTTGAGTTCTGCTGGAGTATAGATTTTGGTATAGTCGGCAACAAGATAATCTCATTTTCCATTAAGAATACCTGAAATACTAATATGAGAAAGTCCTCCAGTTTCCGCGATATTTTTCACAAGCCAAGGAGAAACAGAAATTCCAACGCCGACTGTAAATATGAATGTGAGGAGAAATGCTTTTTTGAACGCCTCGAGTTTATGTTGATAAAATGCAATTCCAAAAGATATTACCCCAATAAAGAGTGCTATTAAAGCAATTTTGGAAAGTAAATTTACATCATCTTTTGGGTAATTCACATTAAGTTGTGCCCAGAGTCCTGCTTTGGTGAAAATCGCCACGAAGAATGCAAAATATCCGACAAATCCTGCGAGTCCGAGTTTCGCATAGAAGATAACTCCAATAAGCCCAAGGATCAACATAAGAGTCGTAAATTTGATCGCAAATGCGAGTCCGACAATCATCCCGATTATGAGAATATATGCAAGATTTTTATGATGAGAAAAGAATTCTAGAGGTATATCTTTTTCATTTGTCACTTTTGTATCTTTCTCATCCAATAAAAATATTTCTAATGCACCTTTGGATTGAGTATTTATTTCCTCCAGGTTTTCACGATATCGGAGAAAGAGATAAATTATTCCGTAGATTCCAATAACGGAGATGAAGAAAAGTCCAGGATCGAGTTTCATATCTTTTGCTTGCTGGAATATCACCATCGGCATCGCATAGAACATAGTCGCTCCAAGGAGTGGAAGATTAAGGAAACTGGAACTATCCTGAGACCGGTCTCCTTTGAGACCAGTCTCTCTTTTCTTCAAAAGACTTCCAAATGCCACAATGAGAACCACAATAGAGAGGATTCCTCCGATTTGATTCATAAAGAATGCTTGTGGTGCAGAGTGGAACATAAATCCAATTCCTGTAAGAATCTGCCAAGCCATCATACCAACACCATGAGCTATCTCTCCATTATTTGCCATGATCTGTGGATAGTTCATATAAACCCCGAGGTCATCCCAACCGATTGGCATCGGACGAATAATATTGATGAAATTCACAGAAATGAGAAATGTGAGAATCATAAAAAGAATCTCCGTGGAGAGGAGGGGGAGATTTACCTGTTCAAAGAAAGTTCCATTCGGTTTATGATTCGGGAACTCGATTTTATAAGTCCAGAGACTTACGAGACTCTCTATGACTTCTTTGTAAGAAATAATACCTACGACGAGCAATAATCCAGCAACAGCGACGATATTATACTGCCCAAGTGATCCAACGATAGTGAGGGCAATCAAAAAGAGAACAAATCCAAATCCAAGCGAGAGGAGGAATCGAAATGCTGTTTCTTCTTCTTCAAAAGCTGGAACAAACTGATGAATGATTTTTTTTCCAAGACTATAGATAATAAGTCCAAGAGTTACTGGAAGGAGAAGATATCTAAATATTTTGAAGAAAAGTATTAAACCAGCATTTGCCCCACCTGTGAGACTGAAGTATATAAAACAGAGAATGAAAAGATGAAGAAGGGTATAGAGTATAATGGAGAGGGGAGAGAAAGTTACTTTATCTTTTTTGGAAGATAGAGTAAAAAATTTATAACTTGCGTAGATTAAAAAGAGGGTTATGAGATATGGACCATAACCCGTTCCAGATTCATTATGAAAACCTACTTTATAATATTCTATGAGGATAAAAATAGAAAAGAAAGCGAAACCAAAAAGCTTGAGTAGGTAAGCAAACATAGGAAACAAATAAGTTATAAAATTATTATCTGGGGTAGTATAGCGAAAAATAACAGAAGTCCAGTTTAATTATGTATTTATTTGTTTCATTTTTTGCTAAAGATAGATATAAAAAACCTTTATTTATTTAACAAAATAAATAGAGCGTTTTTTTGAACGCTCTATTTATGGTAAATTATTTCTTTGAAAGATTAATTTCTGAGACAACGAAGAGAGAAATAATCAGATAATGTTTTAGTTTTTTCTACCCAAGCGCTACCGTTATAGTTATTAATGGAATAATCACTCTTAGATGACCATAAGTAAGAATCTATATTAAAATCAACATATGATGTACCATCATAGGTTCCAGCAAGTTCTGCCCCAGTTGGAATGAGTGTATATGTCAGAACTTGAGTATTGGTAGGGATATGCCAACCAGTAGGACAGATTCATTGTGTTCACTCTGTTGTTGATCCATTCATAATAGTACTCCATTTATAGAGAAGTCCATAGGTAGCATCATTGCCCGTACTTCCATTTGCACTTTTTGTAGAAGATAAAAGTGCTCCTCCAGTTGGTGTTTTTGTACTACGAAAATTCGTTTTCATCCAACAAGCAGCACCTATTGCAACTGTGGCATATATATGTGTATCACTATCTGCAACCGTTGATACTCCACAGGCAAAAGTTACAGTAAGTGTTTTTGGTGTAATGTCAGCACAACTTCCCCCGATAGGGATTATAGAAGTTGTTCCTTCTTTAAGTGTTGTTATGCCTGTTCCTGATATAGTTGCAATAGTCGTATCTGAGCTTGTGTAGCTGGTCGGTGAAGAAGTACAAGTATTAGTAATATTAACAGCGGTTCCAGTAGGTACAGAAGTACTAGAAAGACTAAAAGTCCCAACAGGAGCTATAACAGCTACTGGACTACTAATACTATTTGTGAGAAAGGAGATTGTTAATACATCTCCAGTCCCTGTTGCTTCCGTAGTATTATCAAAATATACGGTATACGGAGTAGTCGTGGTTGCTACATCAATGGCTGTGTTGTATATAGGAGCAGAGGTAATGGAATCTAGAAGAATTCCTATTTTCTTACCCATAGTTCCTGGTATTCTGTTAGTATAATCTACCACGTTTGCTACAAATGCTTCTGGTACGAAACTCGGAAGATTTGAGAGTTTTTTAACGTCAAATTCTTCAAAGTATACGAGTATTTGAGCTTTACTTTTCTTGGCATTAATACTATATGTATAATAGAGATCATCTTTCGGATCTCTTCCTGCTCCTTCAAAACCGATGGTATCTAGGACTGTTCGTCCTGCAGTTCATTGATAGGAAATCATACCACCACTTAATGTAACTGTTGTATAATTTTCTGGTATAGGGAATTCTCCTGTTTTTCCGAGAGAGATATTCATTTGTCCGTAGATATTTTTCATATCAGCCAATCTCACTCCATCTCTGGCTCCTGCAAAATATCATCCGATAGATGCAAAGCCTATAGTAGAAAGTATAGCAATGATCGCTATTGTTACTACGAGTTCTACGAGGGTAAAACCACGTAAATTACCACATCTTAAAGTCTGTTTCAAATTCATTCTCGTGCCGTGTATTGTATTTTTTGTATCCATGAAAAAAGGGATTAATTTATAAAGTAGTAAATACATTGTAAATTACAAAAAATGGAAAGTCAATGATATAAACTTCAATCCCACCCACTTTTTCTCCTAAATAATCTCGAATTTTCTCTTGACAAAGCCAACAGTGCCATAATCGAAGTAAAGTATATCTTTACTTCTTTTTTATGTCTCGCTCCATACAAACTTGGATCAATCGTGAATCTGGATATATTACCTGGTGAATGAAAGTCTGGGATAAAAAGTTCTTCCATGACTTTCTCTCATCACTCGTTATCCAAAAGACCACCATTATGGG
>MNYO01000049.1 GCA_001873165.1 Candidatus Gracilibacteria bacterium CG2_30_37_12 | reverse complement strand
CATTATCACGGAGATCTATAATAAGTCCGGTCGCTTTTTTATTTTCTAAATCCGTCAAAATATTATAAAAATCATCAGCTGTTTTTTCTCCAAAAATTGAGAGAGATATATATCCAATACTGGTTCCTTCAATAATTTTTCCATCCACCGATGGGATATCTATTTTTCTTCTCGTTACTATTTTTGTGAGATTTTCTCTTTGTCCTACTCGAATAATTTCGAGAGCAACAGTCGTATTTTCCTTTCCTCGAATTTTATTTACCGCTTCTGTAATAGTTAAATTTTTCAATTCCTCATTATTGGCTTTGATAATAATATCTCCAGAGAGAAGTCCTGCTTCCTTTGCTGGTGATTTTGCAATAATCCGATCAATAATAACTCCAAAATCATTTTTTTCTATCACCGCTCCTATTCCTTCAAAATCACCAGAAAGGACTTCATTAAATTTTTTTGTTTCATCTATATTAAAATATTCACTATGTTTATCCCCAAAAGAAGCAATAAATCCTTTAATCATACCAGAAACCAGATCTTTTTGTGAAAGAGTATCAAATCCATAATAATTATCTGCCGCTTGTTTGTAAGCTTCATAAAAGAGATCAAGATTTACAGAATCTTTTTCTTTAAGGAGATTGTTCTTAATTATTAGATCACTTTCCATTCCTATCTTCCCAGTGATGAAAGTTTGAGCTCTTTGTTCAAAAACACGCAAAGGGAAAATACTATTTACAATAATTCCAAAAAGAAAAAAAAGAAAACAAGTAAGAATTACTCCTATATTTTTATGAATATTTATCATATACTTTTATCATTTGTTAAAAATAGAATAAAACTTTTTTACGTACTTCATAGTACGAATTTCTATAAAAAAACAAGTCAAATGAATTATTTCTTTCAAATATAAAAAATGTGAGAAAGTATTTTTATCCTTTTCTATAAAGGAAATAATAGACTGTTTTTAAACCCGTATGTTAAAAACTTTTAACCCTTATTCCTTTTATTATATAAGTTATTCTTTTATAGAATCTAATTATTATATATTACTATATAATTTATATTATTTAATATATATAATAAAGAAAAGATATAACTGAAATAGTTTGTGAGCTGTGTATTTTTTGAAAAATAAAAAAATCTTCTTTATTAAAAGAAGATTTTCAAACATTGAGTGTAATTTTAATGGTGGGCCCACCTGGGATTGAACCAGGGACCAATCGGTTATGAGCCGACTGCTCTAACCACTGAGCTATAGGCCCAAGGATTTTTTTATAGTTTCAAATTTTATTCTTATCTTAAAAATGGCGGTGGACAGTGGCAGGGATTCGAACTACTATACTGCACACAGTATAACACCTTTGTTTTGTTCCTTATCTTAAAAATGGCGGTGGATGAGGGATTCGAACCCTCGCGGCACTTTACAGCGCCCTACAGGTTTAGCAAACCCGCCTCTTCAGCCACTTGAGTAACCCACCGTACAAAAATTACTGATTACTAATTACAAATTAAGTAACCATTAACCAGTAAATATTTATTATAATAATGGCGGAGGAACAGAGATTCGAACTCTGGAGGACTCACATCCTGCCGGTTTTCAAGACCGGTGCAATCGACCACTCTGCCATCCCTCCGCAAAGCTTTTTGTCAAAGCGCGAGCATTGTATAGAAAAAGAGAGTATTGTCAAAAAATTTTTTGAGAGATAACTCTTACTTGCTTTTAGTCTCTTTTTTCATATTATCGGCGTAAATATTTTTTCTTCCCTGTAATCATGAATCGAGTAAACGAAATAGAAGAAACCATGCGTCTTCAAAAATATATGAGTCAAGCAGGTGTGTGTTCGAGGCGCAAAGCGGAAGAATATATCACCCGAGGACTTGTGATAGTAAACGGAGAAAAAGCAATATTGGGCCAATCAGTCAATCCAAAAGAAGATGAAATTATTATCAATGATAAGATTATTGAGGAACGAAGTGAATTAGTATATTACAAACTTAATAAACCGCGCGATATTATTACTACCTGTAAACAAGACGGGGAATCTTCTATCCTCGATGTGGTAGATATTCCCGAGCGTGTTTTTCCAATTGGACGACTCGATAAAGAAACTACTGGACTTATTCTTCTTACTAATGATGGACGTCTTTCTAATTATCTGATGCATCCCCGTTATGAGCATGAAAAAGAATATGCGGTAGAAGTGTACGGACGTATAGAGGATGGAGAATTGGAAGATATGAGACAGGGAGTTATGGTTCTTGGAAAACTCACAAAACCTGCAGTAATTAATCGGTTGAGTTCAGGAAAATTTGCGATTATTTTGACGGAAGGCCGAAATCGTCAGATTCGTCGTATGGTTGAAGCTGTTGGTCACACAGTTAAAAAATTGAAACGAATACGTATAGAGAATATCATGTTGGGAGATCTCGAAGAAGGCGAATATAAACCTCTCAATAAAACAGAACTTCAGGGATTATTTACAAAACTTGGAATATAATTTCATTATAGTTTATGAAAAAACATATCTATCTTCTCACAATTTTTATCATATTTTTATCGAGTACGATTTCTGTCCTCCTCCTCTTTTTTTATATGAATGTGGAAAATAATCTGATGGTGGGATTGACGATAATGGGTATCGCAAGTTTTCTTGCGAGTAGTTCTTTTTTATCACTTTTGATCTATTTTTTTAAAAAAATATATTATCGAGGAGAAGTATATATTTCGACTATTCATACTTCTTTGAGACAAGGAATACTTTTTTCGCTGAGTTCTATGGGAATAATAACCTTCTATTCTCTCGGGGTTTTAAATCCAAAAACTTGAGGACTTTTGATAGTTATAGCGCTCCTTTTTGAGCTGATGATACAAAGCGTGAGTCAAAATTAATCTTTATTATATTCAAAATTTTGTTATTTGAGAGGAAAATGATATACTCTCGACATATTAATACTAAAAACAAAAAATGTTTCTCGGAAGTCTTCTGAAAAAATTCTCAAAAAACAACGAAAAACGGCAGATTATCCACGAGGTTATTTATCGTCTTTCTTTAGATAAGAAACAAGAACAACTCTATTTTGAATCACTTGATATACTTGATGATGAATATCTCGATGTTTTTTATAAAAAACTCACTGCATTGGTAGATATTTTGGAAGAAAAAGATGTAATGAATTTCCAAGAACAACAAACTATAAAAATTCGGGAAATACAAAAAAAAGAAGAAACCGAAAGAGTTTGTAATACCGATTTTAATATATTATTTGATAATATCTAGTAAAATATGAGCGATATACTTTCCTCTATTAAAGAAAATATTTCTCACACTTCTATTGATAAAGTAGGACAATTTTTTGGTGACTTTCTTTGAAAAAACCCAGAACATAAGATAATGGTTTCTAATCTTTGTTCATCACTTCCAGATTTAGTCTGTAGACAACAACAAGATCGTAAATTAACAAATTCAAACAACAAATCTACTACTGTTTAAAATAAACCATGCAAAGCTTTCAGGCGATTTGTGCCAAGAATAATCAAAAAGTTGAATTCATTGTTCAATATAATTCCCTGGATGAAGCGCGACAAGCTCTTCATAATCAGGGGTATTCTATCATAGAGATTAAAAAAGTAGAAGAGGGGGGAAATCAGGGAAAAGTATTCTATTTTGATATCATACTCGATGGACATAAAAAGAGTGGACAAATTCAATCTAGTGATATTTTCAAAGCATATATCAAACTTGTGAGTGATCTTCATTATCAGGTTGTTGCTATCTATGAAGATAAAGATGCTACAGAAGAAGAAAAACAAATAACAACATCTAAAATTCATTCTGGATATCTTCTGTATCAAGAACAACATGCAGTAAAAAAGGAAGAAAAAAAGGAAGAAAAAATAGAACAAACCACCCAGATACAGGCAGCATATTCAGATATTTCCGATACTTTCATAGGAAAAGAGATTCAAAAATACTATCTTTTGATTGATAGAATCCTTCAGAAGATAGAAACTATTCTTAATACCTATGGACAATATATAGAAATAGAGAGAAAAGGAAAACTACAAGATTTTCTCACGATTTTGAAACAATTGAAAAACACTACTAATATTGATAAACTTCGCATTGTTTCAGAAAATGCGCTTATAAAAATCGGAGAATTGGAATTGGAACTTTTAAGAGATAACAAAGCTGTGGAGAAACAATGATTTTTGAATGAAACCAATGAACTTTTGAAGAAATTTGGATCTAATACAAAGATTCGTGATCCAGAAACTGATATATCTCTCAAACTTCAGAGAATTATTTTGGATATCAAGAATAATTTTTTCACAAAAAAAGACACAACTTCAGCGAAGAAAATTGATACCCAATCATTTGTTTTTTATAAAAATTTACGAGAACTCGATCTTTACAAGAAGAAACTTCGTAGTTTACAAAAAGACCTCTTGACTGCAACTATTCTCTTTCAGAATGAGAAAATAATTCCTTTGACTATTAGAAAAAAACTCATTGTTCAAAATATACAACTCATAGAGAAACGTATAAAAAATACAAAATTTTCTTATATCAGTATCGTAAAGTGATTTAATTATTATGTAGATGTAATAATCTATCTTCTTAAAATGATAGGAGATTATATCCTCTATATTATTTTTCTTTATTCACTCTTTTTTACATATCTTTCTCTCCATGGATTTCAATTTTTTAATTACTCGGTATTATTCTTTTTAGTCATCCTTTCTTTCTTTTCATTTCTGACAAGAATTATCAAAAATAATTCCTTTCTCCTTGGTTTTTTTGGAATTTTTGCATTCTTTTGCATTTTCTTACAACTTAACTTCTAAGAGATGGTTTTCTTGTTTTCTCTTATTAATATAAGTTTTACACTCTTTTTTTTCTTATTTTGACACCATATAGAAAGTGTCATATTTTGAGTTATATCGGCAATATTTATTATTTATTTTAGTAAAATTCTCTCCCTTTTTGTGGAAAAAGAAGAAACAGAAATAAAAAAGAGAGATCAAGAAATTAAAAAATTCCCTTTACTATGTATTGTGGGGTATTTTAAAAAATGGTCGTATTATGTTGCTTTTCTCTTCTTCTACCTTTCTTTGTACGGTATTGTATATGGCCTCAATCTCCTTTATAATTTTTCCAATTTCTCTGAGATATTTCACTATATTACCTTTATAATATCAGTATTAGTAATAAGTATTTTTTTCTTCTTTCTTAAAAAAAGACACGAAACTATTTCTCTTATTTTTCGATCTAATAGTGTTATTTTTACTATTATTTATAGTTTCTTATTTATACTCTATATCGGTAATAATATAGAACCATCACTGTTTTTTACAATAGATAGTATGCTTCCTATTGTAACACTTCTGAGTGTCTTATTATTTGACTCTTTTTTCCAAGAAAGAAATAAAAATATCTATCTTTTCTTCCTTTTTTATATAGCACTTATAATGGGGTATTATGTGACTATTATTTTCCCAAGTCTATCACTTTGGCCCATGTTTCTCGGAATGATGACATTCCTTATGATGCTATATACTTTTATCTTCCCACTTTTTTATTATTTTAGACAGTATATATTCGTATCACAGAAGGTTGGTATATATATTGGATATATTGTTTCAATGTCTGTCGTGGCATCTATTATATTTGAATCCATCTCTCTGTTTTATAGTTTTATATTGATAATTTCTCTTATATATCAATATACGCTTTATAAATTTTTTCGGAATTATATCTCTTATATTGTATTTCTTACGACTCTTATATTTCTCTATCTCAAGATATTTCTTATCTTAGGAAGTACCTCTTTTATGATGAGCTTTATATATATTTTTCTTCTTCCTTATTTGTTTATAGGTGCAAGTTATGTGTTTTACATGAAATTTACAAAAGAAATTTATATTCTTCATCTTATGGGAATGGGCATGAGTATTATTGTTATTATTTATTATTTTATTACGACAGGTTCTATTCATGATATTTTATCGCTTTCTATTCTCTCCTTTTTTGAGTCCATACTTATTTTTTTGAGTTATGTACGCTTGAAAAAATAAAGTGATTCCAGATGATATATATACATTTTTTTGACTTTTTTAAATAAAACATATAATACGCGAGCTAAAAAATAAGGAGTATACTTTTTAGCTCTCAAAATATATGTATTTTGGGGATTCGCCAAGTGGTAAGGCAGCGGACTTTGACTCCGCCATTCGGGGGTTCGAATCCCTCATCCCCAACCATTAAAATATTTGAGAATTCGAAACCATAGTGATACCGACGAAGAATGAATCGGGGAAAAAGCCAACGATTTGGCTTTTCATCACAAGGTGTTCTTCTAAAATCCCGTTTGCGGAAGAAAGAAGAAAGAATCTCTGTCATTGTCCCCAACCATTATAAGCTCGAGAATCAGGAAATAAAGTTGATTTTTTATAGAAATTCATATAATCACCAAGATTTAATAATTATTTTTTCATTTTTCATTTCATGTTTGCGATTGTAGAAATCGGTGGAAATCAGTTCACTGTAAAAGTAGGAGACATTATCGAAGTAGATAATCAAAATACAGAAGTAGGCTCTATTATGGAGGTACAACCACTTCTTGTTTTAGATGAGGATGGATCTACTGTAAAAGTAGGAACTCCTGTAGTTGAGGGAGGAAAAGTTTCTCTCAAGGTTATCGAAGATTTTCGAGGAGAAAAAATTCGTGTTTTCAAAATGAAATCAAAAAAGCGTTATGCACGAACTTTTGGTTTCCGACCAGATCAGACAAAACTCGAAGTTACTGCTATCGCGTAAGGAGAATATCTTCTTTTTTAGGGACACAATGTTTCTATAAAGGAAGAATTTTTATTCCTAAAATATCTCAATGAAACTGAAAATCAATATTCAGGCCCGTCTCAAAAGACACGCTCGTAATAGTCCGTCTTTAAATAAAAAATGAGTTTTCTCGCTTGTAAAAAGATTCAAGATTTTTTCATTTCTCATCATACTCATCCTCCCTATCTATCCTTCTTTCTGAGCTTTTGGGCTCAATGAAGAGACAGCTGTAGGTAATTATGATGAATCCACTATTATTACTGCTTATGAAGGAGGAGTAGAAGATGCTTCTATTTTCTCAAAAGAATCATGATTTATAAAATCCAATAGTACATTGGATGATACTCGTGATATTGTTGGAGCGAGCGACCTTCTTTCTTATACCGTCCAGAATGGAGATTCACTGGGAAGTATTGCATCTAAATTTAATGTCAGTATTGATTCTATTATTTGGGCAAATAATTTCACGAAAAATACAGTAATACACCCAAGTGATGTTATTAAAGTACCACCAGTTACTGGACTTGCTTATGTGGTTCTTCCAGGGGATACTATGGCAGCTCTCGCACTGAAATATAAAGTTTCAGTAGATAAAATTGCAGAACAAAATAAACTTACTACGGCGCAAGAACTTCTTATTGGACAACAACTTATAATCCCTGGAGCTGTTAAAATTATTCCTCCAAAGGCAGTTGTTATTACGAAGAAAAGTACAACGAAAATAACAGCAAAAACTACTCCTAAACAAGCATTACGTACTTACTCAGTGGGGTATACAGGAAAAGGAAATAGCTTCGTTTGGGGAAATTGTACCTACTTCGTTGCCAATCATAAAAATATAACTTGGCATGGAAATGCTAACACATGGCTTCGAAATGCTGCAGCCGAAGGAATTCCAACAGGTAGTACTCCAGCTCCTGGTGCGATAATAGTCTTTCAATGATCAGGATATAATCCGTACTATGGTCACGTCGGACTCGTAGTAGATGTAGATGGAGATGATATCGTCGTAAAAGATATGAATTACCGACGTCTCAATGAGATAACGATTCGTCGAATATCCAAAGACACTTCCGCAATTAAAGGATATATTTATACGGATTAATGAACATCAAAAAACCCACTCATTTCGAAATGAGTGGGTTTTTTGATAATCTCGGCATAATG
>MNYO01000118.1 GCA_001873165.1 Candidatus Gracilibacteria bacterium CG2_30_37_12 | reverse complement strand
CTCTTGCTTCACATAGTTTTTCACACATAGAACTTCTGAAGAAATCGGATTCAGTACTACAAAAGGAAATACTCGGTAGCAAGGATACACTCGAAAAACTTTTTCATATTACTATTAATACCATCGTATATCCATCTGGAAAATATGATGCTCTCACATTAAAAAAGACTAAGGAAATTGGTTATAGTTTTGGATTTACCACTCAGAAAGGGGTTATTACAAAAACAGAACTTGATAAAAATCCCCTTACTCTTCCTCGTATTCGAGTGAATCGTGGAACCGATGTCTCGAGTACTTTCTTGTTTGAATAATGAAGTTTAGAAAATAGATCCTGATACATAAGAATAAAGAATGATATATATTTCATATGCCTATTTACAAAAAAATAAAAAGGATATACTTTTCCTGAATTCTTTTACTTCTTAAGATTTATCTATGTCCAAGATATTACCTCATAGCCTTTTTGTGATCTTTGGTGCTACTGGTGATTTAGCAAAAAGAAAGCTTATACCAGCACTTTTCTCTCTCTACAACAAGCAGGTATTGGAGAATGTCTCTATTTTAGCGATTGGACGAAAACCTCTCAGTTCTGTAGAATTCCGTACTTATCTACAAAATGAGGCTATTATTAAAACAGAATCTCTTGATGATAGGGATGATTTTTTTAGTAAGATTGATTATCTTGATTTACCCATCAATGACCAAAATGGATACGAACCACTTTCGCAATTTACTCGTATGTATCCAGAGAAGAATATCGTTTTTTATCTTTCTACACCTCCAGAACTCTTTGAACCGATTGTTGCTGGTATTGCTAATGCATGAGTAAATACCCCCTTTTCTCGAGTGGCCTTTGAAAAACCGTTTGGATCAGATCTGGAAAGTGCGAAAAAATTGAATGATTTTGTAACACAAACTTTTTCAGAGGATCAGATTTTTCGAATCGATCATTATGTTGGGAAAGAGACGATTCAAAATATCCTCGCTTTTCGTTTTGCAAATGCTCTTTTTGAACCCCTTTGGAATAATCACTATATTGATAATATCCAAATTACTGCCACTGAATCACTTGGTGTAGAGAATAGAGGAACTTATTATGATCATGCGGGAGCTCTTCGTGATATGGTGCAAAATCATCTCTTTCAAGTACTTGCTCTTGTTACTATGGAACCACCACATTCTCTCACAAGCACGGCTATTCATGATGAAAAAATAAAAGTGATTCATTCTCTTCGATTGGAAAAATATCTTCCAGCTCATGTCGTTTTTGGACAGTATGCAGGATATCGAAATGAATTATGAATACCAGAAACTTCTCGAACAGAGACATTTGCTGCACTACGTCTCGAAGTTCATAACTGGAGACTTAAAGGTGTACCTATTTATCTACGAACTGGAAAAGCTCTCGCTGAAAAGAAAACAAAAGTAGTTATTGAATTTCGAAAGAATGCATCCATACTCTATAATGAACAAGATGAACTTGATCGAAATCGTATCATATTTGAGATATCCCCATATGAAGGAATCTCTGTTGGTTTCAATGTCAAAGAATACGGAGAAACGAAAAATACTCGAGCGGTTTGGTCAGAGTTTATTCAGACAACAGAAAGTCCAGAGGCATATGAGCGCATTCTTTCAGATCTCCTTCTTGGAGATCATACGCTCTTTACGAGATGGGATATGATTGAAGAATCTTGGAAAATTGTTGATCATCTCGTACATTGTAAAGAAAATTGTCCGATACTTCACCCTTATGAGAAAGGAACTCATGGCCCAGATGCGGTAGATTATCTCTTGGCTATGGATGAAAGAGAATGGTATGAATAATAAAATCTTTTTGATAATATATACCTATACTGAAAAGTTCTTTTAATATATAAAATATTTATGCAAACACTTTTCTCTCCTGAAAAAGATACACTTATACAATCAACACTTTCCGTGTTTTTAGAACGATTATATTCGCTTGCAAATCAAAAAACTATAACTATTGGGCTTTCTGGATGAACATCTCTTTTATCATTTTATGAAGCTCTGAGAGATTATTTTCCTTCCATTCCTCCATCCATTCAACAAAAAATTCGATTTGCTTTTTTGGACGAGCGACTTGTTCCTCTGGATCATCCAGAGAGTAATTATCATCTTATTTCTGAAATACTTTTCGCCCCGCTTTTGGAAAAACATCTCATCCAAACAGAGCAAATATTTGCAGTTCAGACAGATAAAGAAGGCTTGGAAAAGAATTATACAACACGAGTTCCTATCATAGATATCGGACTTTTTGGATCTGGTCCAGATGGGCATATTGCTTCGTTATTTCCTCATCATCCAGGATTGCAGGATATAGGCAATGGATTTATTCTTATTCATGATTCCCCAAAACCACCGTCTGACCGTGTCTCTGTCTCGATCCCATATATTCAAAATATACCAATGGTATTTATATTTTTCATCGGGGAAGGGAAACGAGAAGCCTATGAGCAATTTCTCGATAAAAATATCTGAGCAGAACAATGTCCAGCAAAGTATTTACTTATAAATAAAGATTGTATCGTTGTGACAGATTTGGAATAGTAGAATAAAGGGTAAATAAACAAACCGCGAGAATTCTCGCGGTTTGTTTATTTATTTGAGAGAGGAAATATTATTCGCTCCATTGTGTATGAAACGTTCCTTCTCGGTCCGTTCGTTCATAGGTATGAGCCCCGAAGAAATCTCGAAGACCTTGGAGGTAGTTCGCAGGATGCTTATCATCCGTAATGGATTCAAAGTAGGAAAGAGAGCTTGTAATAGTCGGTACAGCAATTCCGTGCTCGATTATGATACTTGTAACTTTATGCCAATCGGATATAGTTGTTTGAAAAGCATTCATCACTTCAGGAATAGCAAAAAGGTGAGAAACTCCTGCTGGAGCATCGAGAAATGCCTGATGAAGAAAAGAAAGAATTTCCGCACGGATAATACATCCTCCTTCCCAGATACGAGATATTTCTGCGAGATTCACATCCCATCATTCTGTCGTAGAAGCTTGGATAATGAGATCATATCCTTGAGCGTAAGCAGAGAGAATGCTTGCATAGAGTCCATTTTCTAAGAGTGGAATAAATTCACTCAGTGGTGGGAGATTTTTTGCTGACACTTTTGTAAATGTGGGAGCAAGCTCTCCTCGAAGTTTCTTGCTTGCAGAGATATTGCGGGCAAAAACTGCTTCGGCGATAGTTGGAACACAAACATTACGCTCGAGAGCATCGATAGCTGTCCATTTTCCTGTTCCTTTTTGTCCAGCACGATCGAGGATATAATCTACAAGAGATCCACCATCTTGAAATTCATCTTCTTTTCGGAGAACTTTGAGAGATATATCAAAAAGATAAGATCCGAGTTTTCCTTGGGAATAGGTTTCGAATATATCAGCAATTTCTGGAGCTGAGAGATTATAGAGTTTTCGTAGAGTATCATAAGCTTCTGCCATTATTTGCATAACTGCGTACTCAATCCCATTATGTACCATCTTCACGAAGTGACCAGAAGCACCGACTCCTATATGAGTTACACAAGCACTTCCATTAAAATCACGAGCAGCAATCGCAGAGAATATCGGGCTGAGCTTTACATAATCAGCGACACTTCCGCCTGGCATAATACTTGGTCCATTGAGAGCTCATTCTTCTCCTCCAGATACTCCACATCCCATAAATCGAATCCCCTTTGGAGCGAGGTAAGTTTCTCGACGAATGGTATCACGATAGTAAGAATTTCCACAGTCGATAATACAATCATCTTTTTCAAGATAGGGGAGAAGATCTTCTATGACTGCATCAACTGGCTTACCTGCTTGTACCATGATAATGATTTTTCGAGGACTCTCTATGGATGCAACAAATGTTGCAAGATCTTGCAACTCACCAGAGAGGTGTTCATTTCCATATTCTTTAATAAATGCCTGAGTTTTTTCAGCTGTTCTGTTATAAACAACAATATCGAAACCTTTTGAAGCGATATTTCGAGCAAGATTTGCTCCCATAACTGCAAGTCCAATCAAACCAATCTGAGCCTGTTTCATAGAAAAAATGAATGAAAAAATAAAATTTAATTACATTGTCTGAATGAATATATGTTATATTCCGCTTTTTTCAAGAAGAAAAATATAGAATTATTTCCCCACTATAAAATCATATTTCTTTTCTTCTATTCCATCTCCAATAGTATTGGAGATTTTTAAACTCCCCGTGTTATCTGTAATACTAAAATAGCTCCAAAAAGTAACAGCACCTGTTTCCGTACCATTGTTGTGTTCGAATGAGATTCCTGTAAATGAGAGATTAGAATCGTATGTCCCTGTGAAACATCCCATATTATCATTTCCGAAATTGATCGACTGTGTTCCACTGATTCATTGGAGAGTGGTATATCCGAAAGATGATATACAAGTCTTGGATGAGAGAAAAAGTTCATCCATAGCTTGGGAATGTTGGAGGTTGATTGCTTGATGCGTATTATTGGAGATAAGTGTGAGAATCGCAAAAAATACGCTTGAGAGTATAACCGAAGCAACGAGTACTTCTATGAGAGTAAAGGCCTTCTCCGATTGGAAATTTCGATGTATATATCCCGAAGATTTTGGATAAGATTTTCTCATAATAAGAAAGTAAATAGTTTGATAAAACAAGAATATTTTTTAGTGTATTCGGAAACGAAAAAAATTCTAATTTTTCTTGAGGAATATATGATTTTATGTTTTCTCTTGCATTTCTTTGAAGAAAATCTACTCCTCAAAGGAGTTATGTTTTCTCTTACTTTAGTAATATTCACTTCACTTTCGATGTTTGATATTATCATTTCTCATTTCAAAAAAATAGAAAAATCTACTTTTTTCTTTTATGGATGGATGTTTGTAATATTATTTTTCCTCCTCTTTTTCCTTGCCTTATATACAAATTATACAATAGTCTCGTCATACTTTGGATTGAATAAATCTATGATAGATAAGGATATCATGATTGTTGCACTCGATAATGAAACGCTCAATTCTGGAAAGTATAAGAAATATCAGGATATTAATCGTTGTGATTATACTACCTTGCTCAATAATATACTTGCTGGAAATCCAAAAGCAGTCATACTTGATACAGTGTTGTATCAAACAGCGATAAATGAAACTTGTGCGAGTGACTTTACAGATATTTTAGCAAAGAATCCAAAAGTTATCGTTGGTATGGAGTATAATACAAGTACCAAAATGCTGTATACAAATCTTTTGGAAAATACTATTTATAGCGGAAGTATTGGTATTACTAATACACTTTCCTATACTTCGTTCAATTTGTTCAAATGGAGTCTTGCTGATTATCGCAATCGCGTTCATCTCTATAAACAAAGTGAGAAGCCTTTATTACCTTTAGGCATCGAAGCATATCAACTGACCCATAATTTAAATAAACCAATAATTACCCCAACAGCTCTTATTTTTAATAGTGGAACACAAATCCCAATCGATGAATGATATATAAATATAAACTTTTTCACCAATGCTTATCCGACTACGAGTTTCGTGGATGTTATCGATAATCCGAGTCGGTCTGGGATGTTTGTTGGGAAAGTGGTATTTGTTGGAGTGACGGCACCAAATATTCATGATCAATTTTTGACACCATATGATACCTCCACTCCTATGTCAGGAGTGATGATTCATGCGAATCTTTATAATACTCTGACAGCGAAAAAGTTCATAGATTATGAGAGTATATGACAATTTCTCTTCGTAAATATTTTTTTAATCTTCATTTGTCTTTGCATCTTAGTAGAAACAAGTAATTTTATCCACGGGGTACTCTATTCATTTGGTATTATTATCATATATATCATTATCTCATTGGGCGTATTTGAGTATTTTAGTACGATACTGGAGATATTTCCTCTGATTGTTGCTTATGGAGTTATGAGTCTCGTAATATATTTCAAGAAATTTATCCACGAACAAAAATCAAAAGATCAAATACGGGAAATATTTTCTCGGTATATTTCGGAAGATGTTGCGCATGAACTTATTAAGGTGGGAATTGATAATATTAAACTTGGGTGAGTAGAAAAAGAAGTGACAGTATTTTTCTCGGATCTTGCTGGTTTCACCGATTTATCAGAAGCCTTGACGCCAGAAGAACTCGGGAAAGTGCTCAATATCTATCTGGAGGAAATGTCCTCAATTATTCTGAGAGAAAAGGGGACTATCGATAAGTTTATCGGAGACGCGATTATGGCGTTCTGGAATGCTCCGATCAATCTTCCATGACATGCAAATACTGCTTGTGTGGCAGCGCTTCTTCAGAGGGAAGCATTGGAAAAAGTACGCACTGAAGTGAAGGCACTAGGATGTGAAACATTTATAGATATGCGCATCGGTATTCATACAGGAAAAGCTATTATCGGAAATTTTGGATGCTCGAAACGACACGATTATACCGCTCTCGGAGATACGGTAAATCTTGCTTCTCGTCTCGAATCGATCAATAAACAGTACGGGACTAATATTATTATCAGCGAAGAAACCTATTCCCAGATAGAGAAAGATCAGTTTATCATACGAGAACTCGATTTTATCACAGTAAAAGGGAAGACAAAGCCACTGAAAATTTATGAATTGATTGGTTTTAATAATCTTTCCGAAATAGAAAAGTTCCAACTCTATAAAGAGGCACTTCAAGGTTTTAAAGAAAAAAAATACAATGAATCGATGGAAAAGTTCAAGAA
>MNYO01000095.1 GCA_001873165.1 Candidatus Gracilibacteria bacterium CG2_30_37_12 | reverse complement strand
CTACGCTTGACGACCGGCAATTTCTAAAAAGTAGTTAGAGTAGGAAGAGTGGAATCCCACGCCGCAAGCAGCGGGGTATAAGAATTTAATAAATAGATATTTATAAAATATGTCATTGCGAATATATTCGATTATACAGATAATTAGAATAACTAAAAAATTTTCGAATACATATGACCTCTAAAGGACTGTCCTCCAAAGGACTGTCTACGCGAGCCTTCGGGAGAATCTTCCTTATTTTAAAAAAAATATTTTTTTAAAAATGACAAATATATTTTATTTTGCGACAATTCCATACAATTTATTGGGAATAAATATTTCCCGGACAATCGTCAGTCCTTCAGTCCATTTAGTAATTTCTGTATCTTCCATAACTCGTAGAGCGACTTCCTCCTGAGAAACTCCATTCAAAAACACATGCGTTCCTCGAAGTTTTCCATTCACCTGAATAGCGATTGTTACCTCATCGTCGACGAGCATAAATTCGTGATATTCTGGCCAAGAAGCATTGAATACAGAAGTGGTTTTACCAATCATATTCCAAAGCTCTTCGGCGAGATGTGGAGCAAATGGATGTAAGAGAATCGCGAAAGTCTCTTTCCATTCCAGCTGATTTTCTTCATCTTTTGGAAGTCCTTCATTGAGGAGAATCATCAGTGCAGAAATAGCGGTATTGAATTTGAATGCTTCGATATCTTCTCCGACTTTTTTAATCGTTTTATGAAGAAGTTTCATCGCCTTCATATCATCGCTTGCAAATCGAGGAATCTCGAAAATCGCCTGAGATCGCTCGAGAAATCGTCGTACTCCGACAATCGCATCAGTGTCCCATGGAGCGGCATCACGAAAATCCGAAAGGAAAAGTTCGTACATACGAAGTGCATCTGCACCATATTCTTTTATAACATCATCGGGGTTTATGACATTTCCCCGAGATTTACTCATCTTCCCTCCATCCGGACCGAGGATGAGTCCAACCCCAATCAAATCCTGGAATGGTTCAGTAAAAGAAACCACTCCGATATCAAATAGCACCTTGTGCCAGAATCGGGCATACAAGAGATGAAGCACCGCATGTTCCGCACCACCGACGTATGTATCCACTTGTCCCCAGTATTCGATCATTTCCTTACTTGCCGGAGCATCCGGAAAGCGAGGATCCATGAATCGAAGATAGTACCAGCATGATCCTGCCCACTGTGGCATAGTATTGGTCTCGCGTTTTCCGGAGAGATTGCTCGCAAGCTCGACATTCACGAAACTCGGAACAAGCGCGAGTGGACTATTTCCATCGCCTGCTAGCTCATAGTTTGCGACTTCCGGAAGTTCGAGTGGAAGCTCATAATCGCAGACTATCTTCCCATAGAGTCCATCGTAGATTTTGGAAACTACTTTCCCACCAATCACGAGCTCACGAACTTTTCCATGACACAGAGCTCCTTTCACACATTCTCCCGCGACTTCATCTCGTTTCAAGATATATGCAAGATTTGTATCAGCTGCCTCGGAAATACTCGAAATATGCGGAAGTTTCTTCATATCCTCTGTCTCCAAATGAATAAGTGGAATCGGTTCCCCCCAATATCGCTGTCGAGAGAAGAGCCAGTCACGAAGTTTATAATTGGTTTTCTTCTTCCCAAAACCTTCGGATTCGGCTTTCTCAGCGAGTTTAGTACGAACTTCGTTACTCAATAATTGATCAGTAAATTCACCAGAATTCACAAGATAATATTCAAAATTTGGAGAAAATCCCGAGGAACCATCCTCTAGTAAAAATTGAGGTAATGAATCCCATGAAGAAATATATTGTTCAAAATTAGATCCATTTATTGTTGGAATAACTCAGTCTGGACTAGGAAAACTAGATGAAACTGAATAATTTGTTCGTTTTATTTTAAGTCCTCTATCTTTATGTTTTTTCCAAAATTCGAAATCTCGCTCATCATGTGCGGGAACTGCCATAACCGCTCCAGTTCCGTAGGATCCGAGCACGTAATCCCCTATCCAAACGGGAATCTGCTCTCCATTAAAAGGATTTATAACATATGACCCGGTAAATTCTCCAGTTTTTTCCTTTCCTTCATTGGTTCGTTCAAGGTCGGATTTTGCTTTAGAATCGGCAATATATTTCTCACATTTTTCCTTCTGTTCTGGAGTAATCCAGTTATTTACATCCTTGTGATCCGCTGCGAGCACGACATAGGTCATGCCGTAGACGGTGTCTATTCGGGTGGTATAGACTGCGAGTTCTTTCGCTTCATCTCCCACTTTTTTCATACTGAACTCCACCCCCTCACTCTTCCCTATCCAGTTCCGTTGCATCTCTTTGATACTCTCTGGCCAATCGAGCGTGTCGATATCAGCGAGCAATCTCTCAGCGTACTCGGTGATTTTCAATACCCATTGTCGAATCTTCCGTCGTTCCACTCTCGTTCCACATCGGTCGCAGATATTATCCCCCACTACTTCTTCGTTGGCGAGTCCGGTTTTACAGCTCGGGCAGTAGTTAATGGGCAAATCCTGTTCATATGCGAGTCCTCGCTCAAAAAGTTGGAGGAAAATCCATTGAGTTTGTTTCATATAATCCACATCGGTCGTATTGATCTCTCGACCCCAATCATACGAGAGTCCGATGGACTTCATCTGACGAGTATAGTTGGCGACATTCTTCGCGGTCGTAACCGCTGGATGTGTCCCGGTCTTGATAGCATAATTCTCCGCAGGAAGTCCAAATGCATCCCACCCAGTTGGGTGCAATACATTGTATCCTCGAGTCTTACAGTACCTGGCATAGGCATCGGTAGCAGTATATATCTTTGCATGCCCCACATGGAGCCCTTCTCCGGATGGATATGGAAACATGGAAAGGACGTACTTTTTTGATTTACTCCCTGCCTCAGTTGGTGAAAGAGTCCGAAAAGTATTATGTTCTTCCCAGAACTTTTGCCATTTGGGCTCGGTGATTTTTGGATTGTACATAAGAATTGAGAAATCTATAAAGTTAAAGGTCTATAAAGTTTAAAGTAGCGTATTTTTGAAGTCTATTTCTCTTTTTTCGGATTTATAGACTTTAAAAACTTTTGACTCTTTTATCTTATAGAAATTCCCTCGTTTGTCCACTTTTTGTGGACCAAAAAATCCCTCCGATGAAATCGGAGGGATTAGAAGATGTATGGGAAATCCTTAAATTAAATAAGAATCTTTCCAAGAACCCATTGAACGATAGAATTCGCAAGAAATATAACCACAAGACCGATAGCAACTTGAATAAGAATAGTCTTTCCTTTCTTCACTTTGTCATCTTCTCCAGCAGCTGTCATGATAAGAAAACCTCCGTAAAGACCATAACAAACTGCAAGAATACCAAGAAACATCATAGCATTCCCTATAAGATTCTGAATAGCTGTATCGGCCGTATTGGCAGTTCCTGCAACATTTGATTGAACATTACCACCTCAGAAATTAATAGCTGCAAAAGATTGTTCCAAAGAAGCAAGACTTGCAAGAGAGATAAAACCAACTGTTTTTAAAATATTCATATAATTAAAATTTAATAGATAAATACGTAACGCCGTGCATTATATGGAAGCAAGGCTAAAAAGTCAAAAAAAAGAGTGATTTATCACTCTTTTTCTTTTTTTTACATAAGTTCATCTTCTGTTTTCTCAGTTGCCACTGGAGCAGTAGCAAGAATCTTTACTGGTGCAGCAGTAGTTGCACGAGGATTGAGAACATATGGAAGAAGTGCCATACAACGAGCTCGTTTAATTGCTTGAGCAAGTTTTCTTTGATTCTTAAGAGACACTCCAGAATAGTATCGTGGAACGATTTTATTAAACTTCGTGATGTATTGACGAAGAAAAGTAGTATCTTTGTAATCGATTTCTTTTATACCAAGAGCCTCGATTGGGCAAATAGTTTTAGCCATAAAATGAAAGGTAAAATGTAGAAATATGCTGTGGCATATCTGTACGAAAGTAAAATGTAGAGAGTTTATCATTCCGACCGTAGTGAAGGAATCCCTTTTAATTACTTCATTGACTCTGTAATAAAAGAAAATATCTAATTTATAATTACGAGATATTAAGAACTTTTAGTTTCATTGCCTTTATTTAAAGGGATACTTCGACTTCGCTCAGTATGACAGAAGTATATTAAAATTTATCATCGGCGAGATCATCAAAGTGTTCAAGTACCGCATCATCGATAACTTCTTCATCTTCTGCAAAATCTTCTCGTTTGTTCAGAAATATAAGATTAACAACAACCACTTCTGTCTTGTGAAGTTTCGTTCCATCTTCTTTATCGATAATACTAGTCTTGAGACGTCCTTCAATATATACCAATTTTCCTTTTACAAGAAATTGTTCAAGTCGTTCCGCAAGAGGCCCCCATGCAACACAATTTGTGTATTCTGCTTCACTCTTATTTGCTCCAGTTGCATCACGATAATATCGATTTGTTGCAACAGTGAAAAGTGCGATTTTCTTATCTCCAGCAGTAGATTTAATATATGGATCTTTTGTAACATTTCCGATTAATATAACTTTATTGACTGTTCTCATGAAATATAGATATAGATAATAAGAGATTCTCTAAATATTTGAAGCGTGAAAGAAGATAATGTTTCAGCTATACAATAAGTACAGGAAATTAAACATGTAACATTTCAATATAAATATTGAAATTATTTTGTTTCTTCGAGACGAATAAACATATTTCTCCAGATATCTTTCTTGAGATTAAATGCATTTGTTACAGCAAAGAAATCCCCTTTTTCAAGACCAAGATTATAAAGAGCGTAATATCCAGTTTTAGAGTTATTAATCTTGTATGCAAGATCTTTTACTCCCATGATATCTTCTTTCTCAATAACAGTACCAATAGTTTTAAGTTCGGCTTTAATCTCCCCGAGGAGTGTTGCTGCACCTGCATCTCCGAGTTCCGGATTGAGGATAAGCATAAGTTCATATTTTCTCATAGAGCTTATGGATTAGATATCTTACCGCAGAAACAGTAAGAAAGATATAAAATAAAAATGAATCTTATGAAAGACAGATGAGAAATTCCCTAGCACTTCACCAGTCTTGTCTTTAAAAAGTTCGGGGGGATTATAGGGAATATGACTGAAAATGCAAAAGATTTTATAGGATTTGCCTTTCTTTCTTTTTTCCATATTCTTTTTACATACTGTTTACATATAAAGTCATCTAAAAGAAGATAATATCCATCCCAAATTTGGGATGGATATTATTGTAATAGGATGACTATTGAAGAACAAAGTTTATAAGACATCATACCTTCTGAAATTCGCCATTCGCGTTAGTATTATAGATAGTTTGGATCGAGCTTGGTCAATAAACCGTTCCAGTTCCTGGAGCACTTAGACAAGTAAAGGCACTGGCTCAGATACTGGTTACACTACCGGGAATAGTTACATTTGTAAGTGGATTGAGATCAAAAGCACTGCCTAAGATACTTGTCACACTGTTTGGAATTGTTACACTTGTGAGAGCATTACCATAAAAAGCAGAAAAACCTATATATGTCACACTATTTGGAATACTCACACTGGTAAGTTGATTGGTTTGAAAAGCATCCGCTCCAATAATTGTCACACTGTTTGGAATAATAACACTTGTGAGATGATTATTGGAAAAAGCACCATTATCATAAGCACCATAATTTATCCTTGTCACACTATTTGGTATAATCACACTCGTGAGACCTTTATTACAAAAAGCATTACTTCAAATATATAACACAGTAACTCCTCCAATAGTTGAAGGTATAATAACATCTTTTGTACAAGTATTGGAATATCCTGTTATAGTTTGAGACCCTGCATTAAAAGTAAAACAAGAAGCATCGGTTGGCGGAGGTGGAGGTGCTGGTAATGTCACTTCCAATGATCCCCTAAGAGCACTCGTAACAAGTCCGTTTCCAAGATTGGTGAGAGCTCCAGTATTGTTGGTTGTGAGAGTTGTTGTGTAGGATTGGATTTGTGGAGTAGAGGCAAGAGTGGTTCCTGTGAGTAAGTGTTGGCAATGCTTTGTGCAAGAGCGAGAGTTCCGGTGGAGTCAGTGGCTGATGGAAGAGCTCCAGAAGCATAGACAAGTTTTGGAGTAAAAGAGGTTCCTCAGGAGTTAGTCTGTCAGAGGATATAGAATCCTGTTTGCGTTGTGGTATCTATGGAAACCACTCCAGTAGAAGTATTTATGAAAAGACTTGGGATAGCAAGAACATAGGTAGTACCTCCTGTCTGGGTTTTAGCAACCACTCCATTGTAGTTTCCTGCTACATAGGAAATTTGTGGATCTCATGAAGCTGCATAGGTTTGATCAACAAATGGAAGATTTCTAAAAGAGATACTATCTCATTCGTAATCAGCTTTTATCTGATAAGCTTTTCCGTAGGCGAGACGGGAGTAGTTATATTCTTTAGCAATATTTAGTGGATCAGTGGGTTTTCTATTCAGACTTACTCCTCCGGCTTTTAAAATATTCGTAACAGTTTCTCCAATGGTTCATTGTTCCCAGAGAGCTCATCCTGAGTAGGCAACGAAGAAATGATTGTCCGGTTCTGGATAGGAACCAAGTTTAATGTTGGCAACTTCCAGACTTTTGGAAAGATTAGCAAGATCTGATACTCGAGAAGAATCACGGGCAGAACCGGAGAATCCAGAGAGGCTCATAAATGCTATGGTTCAGAGAATCACTAGGATAGTGATGACAACAATGAGTTCGACGAGGGTAAATCAGTACGTATTTCTCTTTATGAATGCACTTCTCAGATTTTTTGTTTTCATATATATTAGGTAAGATGAAAGTAAAATATACTCTTATGGCTCCATTCCTTTGACTCAAACTGTTATACCACTCTCTATCTGTCATTCGGTATGAATCGTTTTTTTATACAAAAAATCCCCCAGAGAATTTTCTGGAGGATGAGCGAATATGTTCCTGGAAAGATGGAAAAAGAGGGTAAATAGAAAAAAATGTAGGCTGGATTTTTTATGTTCTCTTGATTGTAAAAGGAAAAATAGTACTATCGTTGGTACTATTTTTTCATCCTGAATAATTATGACAAAAAAAATGTCCGGAATGTAGGTCTTCTCGGATCAAAAAAGATGGGTGCAATAATGCCTGAAAACCAAAAAATAGATGCAAAGAATGCGGGCGTTCATTTGTAAACA
>MNYO01000047.1 GCA_001873165.1 Candidatus Gracilibacteria bacterium CG2_30_37_12 | reverse complement strand
AAGAACCTCATCACTGGAATGAGAAACAGCACGAGTCTTATTCTGGAAGACATATCAGCAATTCTTACATTTGTATCTTTGTTTTCATCTCATGAATCCATCTCTCTTGATACAATGACTTGAACATTTCTTGCATCTTTTCTTATAACTTTTATTCACTCTTGTAAAAGTAAAGGAGTATTTGGCTTTACAATACCAAATATTCCATATTTTAGCCACACACTATTTTCTATTAATCCTCATGTTGGGAAAAAAGAGAAAAAGCCTCTCGAGCACGATCTGCAGCCTTGCTACGATCTTCCCAAGTAAGAATTTCTGCCATCGCAGCTTTTAGATTCGATTCATCAAACGAATCATGACTCTTACTAAGCAAATCAGTACCAAGATTACGAAGAAATTGTTGTTGTTTTACGCTTAACAAAGCATAATGTTCATCAAACTCAGCATAAATACTTGTTGTATCAATTTTTACAGAAGGTTTCATTTCGGCTTCAACAAGAGCAATTATTTCGTAATGATAACTATCATCTGAGCTTTCCATTTGAGAATTAGTTCTTGCTGTATCTTTAATACGCTTCTGGACATCCTCAGGAAGCATAGCCAATAGTTCATATGCCCTATCTTGTAATTCCGCAGCCTGAATATCCATAATATTTTTAGACATTTTTTCTCATGTCTTAATAGCGTCTTCCTGAGATACAGGTTTTTTAGTAGGTGTATCTACTTTATTAAGATCATCCACTGTATTGGAACCATATGCAAATTCATTCATATTCATAAAACTTAAAAAGTAAATGTTTATGAAAACTCACAAGAACAAATGTATTTTACCACTTCTTTTTTTTTTTTTGCAAATTTTTCGTATACTCTCACAAGAATCCATCAAGATTTGTCATTCCGAGCGAAGTGCAACGAAGTCGAGGAATCCCTTTAGGCCAGTATTACGGAACTATATTTAAAGAAATTACAGAACATTGTATTCAGATAAAAAATATTCTGTCTCAAAAGTAATAATCAAAAGGGATTTCTCCACTACAGTCGGAATGACAAACACTCTATTCCCTAGCCACTATTCTCTAGTAACCAACCACTCTTCTCAATGCTCAACTCCTCAGAATCGCTCGCAGAAAAATTTATCCGTAAGGGTTTTTGGCTCTATCTTTTCTCGTTTCTTATTGGACCACTTGGGTACATTGTAAAGATTATTCTTTCTGCCGATTTGAGCGTTGAAGAAATTGGACTTCTCTATGGTATCCTGAGTCTTGTCTGACTTTTATCGGTCTATCATGATCTCGGACTCACCGAAAGTTTGAATTTTTTCTTGCCAAAATTTATCGTCCAGAAAGACTGGACACGATTCAAATCCCTGCTCGCCTATTCACTTGGAGCACAACTTATTACCAGTACTCTCATAGGTCTTATACTCTATTTCTCGGCTGGTTATTTGGCAGAACACTATTTCCGATCAACAGAAGCAGTCGGCGTTATACAAGTTTTTTGTCTCTTTTTCTTTGGGATGAATATCCATAGTATGAATACAACGGTATTCTGAGTGACTCAAAATACGAAACTCCAGAAAGGAACCGAATTTCTTCGGATGATATTTGTCGTTCTCTTTACACTCGGTCTCTATTTTCTTGATCGTGGAAATTTGATTACTTACGCTTGGACCTGGATTGGTGGTGTAATGATTGGAATATTTTTTGGTTCTATTTTTATGTATAGAACCTACTATGTTCCCTATTTAAAAGATGCGGAAATTATCTATGATCGTGAGTTGGTTCGAAAAGTTATAAAATATGCACTCTGGGTGGTCCTCGCCGCTAATGTCGGAACCGTACTTTCACAAGTCGATATGCAACTTATAATCTATCTTCTCGGGACCAAAAATGCGGGGTATTATACCAATTATTTGAGTATTATCGGGATTCCTTTTATTATCATCACACCAATTATTGGTTTCCTTTTTCCGGTTATCTCGGAACTTCATGGGAAATGAGATGAAGCGAAAATCACTGCCATCAAAACACTTTTCTATAAATACTTTGCCGTTCTCGGGCTGGTTACGAGTATGTTTATGTTCGTATTTGGACCAGCGATTGCCAATGTACTTTTTGGACTCAAATTCACAATGTCTGGAATCATCCTCCAATATTCTGCATTTTTCATCGTTTGTAATTTCCTCCTCCAGATTAATTTCCAGATCCTCGCTGGAGTCGGACGAATCAAAGAGCGAGTCAAGATTCTCGGAGTCGGGCTTATTTTCAATGTCATTTTAAATCTGATCTTGATTCATCTCTATGGTGTAGTCGGTTCTGCTCTCGCAGTAGGACTTTCGTGGATACCACTTTGGTATCTCTCCGATCGAAGTACGCGAATGTATTCCAATGGATTTGATTTCATATTCTTCATAAAAAATCTCATCCTTACGATTATTATCGGTGGAATTTCTTGGTACTTCCTCACTCCCCTTTTTACCAATATCACCCGAGTTCAGTGACTTATCTCTATCACAGGAATCGCTTTTCTCACGATATTTCCGTTCATTCTAGTCAATAAAAAGGAATGAATATTATTTCTGCGAGAACTTAAAAATATGAAAAAATAAATTTCTCCTATGCAAACCAACGCACAAAAGATTGAATCTATTCTCAAAGCTAAATCTACTCCTTCCGATTATGAAAAGGAACTTTTTGTGAAAACCCAAGATTTTATTCAGTCCATCAGATGGATTCCATGACTCCGAATGGTCGCGGTTTCCAATTCTCTCGCTATGTATGCGACACATAGAGAATCTGATATCGATCTCTTCATCATCACTACGCCGAAACGACTTTGGATAGTGCGCACTCTCGTACTTCTCACAGCAACTTTTCTCTGAATACGAACGAGGCCAGGAAATGAAGCCTGACGGTTTTGTTTTCCATTCTTTATGACAGAGAAGAATATGAGTCTGAAAGAAATTGCGATAGAGAATGATGTCTATCTCGCTTACTGGATTATGACTTTGAAACCCTTATACAATCAGTACTATACCTACGGGCGCTTCATGGAAGTAAATCAGATATTCTATGAGAATATCCTCCAATTAAAACCTTCTCCAGAAGACAGAGCTCTCCTCCTGGAGAGAAATCGAATATTTCTGGTACTCACACGAAGATATGAATATATGAGGAAGACGGGATTATTCCTCTCCCCTATTCTCTCTCTTATAGATAGGATTCTCGGTTTTATATCAAAGATGATCATAACAAAAAAAATTCCCTCCGAGTGAGCAGAAGGGATTGTTGTGAACGATGATATGGTGAAGTTACACTTTAATGATCGTCGGAGAGCGATTCGCGATCAAATTATACATACGAGTGAATAATGTTTTGCGTCATAGCTTCTGTAGTTTCACGGACCCATTATTACCTGTTTTTGCTTTTCTTTATATATATTATTCTCCGATTGTTTCAATCTGAATATTATTTACGAGTTCAAATTCGGAGTAAATATTCGTAGCAAGGAGAGTTTTTTCTACCATGGATTTATACTCTTTTTTTGTTTTAATGATATATGTACCATTTTTATATTCGGTACTTTCTACATATTGATCAACTCTATAAGTCGAAATTTCCAGAGAGAGAATCAAATCGAGTATTTGTTTCTTATCTTCTAGTTTGAGTGTTTTAAATTTCTCTTTCATCTGAAGGAGATTGGGTGTACCATCTGCATTGAGTAACTTTTTCTCTATCAATTTCTTCTTGATATCTTCAGGACTATCCGAAGTAATTTCTTCCCCAGCCAATACAAGGATAGAAACTCCCATAAGTGCTCAAGCTGTAAGTTTTACATACACATGAGATGCTTTTCATAGAGATCGAGCTAATAATCAGACCCCGTCCGCACCAACCTTTAACAATGATCAGGAAAGTCTTGCGAGTGAACTCAATGCTCGTCCCGTATCAATAACTGGCTTGAGCGCAAATTCCAGAGCTCACACTCCTCATTTAAATAAAAGAAGTTTTGAAAGAATATATCCATCCAGAGTAATGAGTGCCACTCCTGCAATACTATCTCATAGATTCTTCACTTTTACCGTTCCATCTTTTGTATCAATCTCCGTATCAAAGCTACTCATCATCATGATAGGTCCCCATATAGGGATGAGATATTGGAGCGACTTTAGCATATCTCCATCTGGTTTCATACCTTCATGAATAGTAACTCCCGCAACGATAAACACGGGAAGATGTGTAAAAAATCATCGAACAAATTCCGGGGATTGTGATGCTAATGTTCCCATCTCTTTTATAAATCCTTTGAAATCTTCTGGAGTATTAAAATACATAGCCATCCTATTGAGATCACCAGGAATTTCGAGAAATTGTCCATAAGCCTTAATCTTTGCAAGTGTGGGATTTTTGAAACCTGATTCGATGGTTTCTGAGAGTGTTTTAATGTAATTCACATTATTGGTAATAAAAACATCTTTCAAATAGGCCTTATTCCATGCATCAAATCCAAGAGCTTGACCAGCTAATTTTTTCTCCCAAGAAAGTGTTTGATATGTTCCACTCAATTTGGTAAGTTTTGCTTTTGCCTCGGGATAAATAATCTGTTTATTTTCATATTTTATTACCGTCTCAATCGCCTCTTTGCTACATTTTGCTGCCTCCCTCATATCTTTCAGCGCTGCGATATCCGCAGTATTTTGTGGGGCGATTTTTCCAAGCATTTCGATGACTTGATCCATTTTTTGAATCTTACTCTCAAACCCTGGGATTCGAGTAGAAAGAGTCCCTATATTATCAAATGAGTTCAGAAGTCTCATCGGTTGAGCGAGCATATACCCTATATATCATAACACACCGGAAACAAAACCACCTTTTCTATAAAACACTGCCAAGAGAAACATCTTCTCAGAAGTTGTCATATTATCCGTCATAGAATCAAGAGATATCTCTCCACGGAGCCCAGAAGGGATCTCTATTCCGCTCACGCTTTTTACCACATATCGAACTGTTCCTTTTGCAGTATTTACAAAGTCAAAAGTCATACTCGAACTATCGAGTACTCATTCTTTAAAAAGATCATATATAATACCGGGACCACTCATAAGGAGTGTACTGATATTTTCAAGGTTCACATGTATCTTTCATTCTGTATCAATAAACTGTGAATGAAATCATTCAGCACGCTTCTTGAGAATCGATCGTAATTTCTCGCCTTTAATGGTTCCATCGGAGAGTTTTTCATCTGGATTCAGTCCGTATTGTTTCTTCAAATCAGTACTCACTGTCTCAAAAATCTTTTCTTCAATTTCTTGCTTCTTTCCCTCAGTGAGTTTTTTTCCTTTTTCAAGAACAACACCTCCTCTCTCCCCTGCATCGTCCATTACTGACTCAACTGATGGCACTTCAAATCCAAAAAACTCCAAAAACATTTTTCCCAGTTTCGTTTGGGAAATGGCAAACTTTGCTTTGTCCCACATCTTCTCCATCTTATCCCAGAGAGACGATCATTTATCTACCATATCAAGTCCTTCGGCATTCTGAAAATCAGCCATTCCCTCCTTGAGAGTAGCTCACATACCGGTGAAAATAGCACCCATTCCTCCAATGGCAAGGGTTTTCTTAAAAGCATCGGCTTTGTCTTTCGTATCACTTACAACCTCTGATTTCTCAGTAATAAATTCCTTGATTTTCTCAAGTTGTTGCTGAGTCGGAAGAGTATCCAGACTCTTCTTGAAATCCTCCAGATCTTTTCTCGTCACTTCAAAAGAGAGAGAAATCTCAGGGATATCCATAGGGCTCGTGATACCAAGTTCGGAGCGAAGTTGTTCTTTGGAATCAATTTTTATTCGTTCAGGAGAACTCATTTCTGGAGTGAACATATCTTTAAAACTATCAATAGTAAAATAATACCTTCAGTATACTCTATACTCTTATAAAAGGCAAAAAATGAGGATTATATCGGATTAGGAATTCAGTATGGAGTCTCTCCTATCGGTGGTTTTACTTTTTTTCCTACTTTTCCTACTGTTTTTCCTATCTTTTTCACTGCTGCTGTTCCTATCTTTTTTGCTATTCCCACAAATCATAGTGCTATAAAAAGTTGTCGAGTTTTCCTATACACTATATCACCTTTGGTATTATCATAATTCGTGAGGAGATCCATGACCCCCACTCCTATTTCTTTTCAGAGTTCTTGTAAGAAATGCCAACTCATTACTTCTTTCAGAACTGCTTTAATGGTAGCAAGTACCTCACCGTTCTCCATTCCTTTCTCTAAATCATATCCAATATCATACAAAGTGAAGATTATTTCATCCACTATTCCCATGGCTATCTGGACAGGAAATCCATTTTTAGAAGGATCGAGATCCACTTTTGGAAATTTTGTAAATGGCCAGATTTTATCAGATATCCCATTATAAATCAGGGCACGATATTCTTGTACTGTTTTATTCTCCACTCTGGCTTTGAGTCCGGAGGCGAGTATCATGATATCTTTTTTTGATTGAGTCATAACCATATCCTTCCCGATAAGAGCCAATTGTCCTTCGGAACGAGCCAGTATATCGATAATCGATGTGTAATAAACCTCCTCTTTTTCTTTTGAGAGTCCGATTCCTTTTTGGTCAGCGAAATCTACCACTTCTGCGAAAGCGGTAGATTCTACTTGTACCCCATCCGAATGTAATCGTTCTCTGATAGTCATGATTATACTTTCTTAAAGATTTTAATAATTTTTGGGATAAATCCTACCACTTCTGCTTTTGTAGCAGTTTTTGTAATGGTTACAAATTCAGCAATCTCTGTTGATGTTTTTCCGGCAGTTTCAAGCTTGGTAATAAAGTTAGGATTTTCTGCTATTTTTACCATCAGTCATTCGATTTCTGTACCGAGTTTATTCTTCTCAGCAAGCAATTGAAAAGTATGTTTCTCATTCTTAGGCAAGAGTCGCTCATCTTCAATAACAGATATTCTTTCTGTTTTTTCAATAACTGATTCAAGTATTATTTTCTCATTTAATGTAAGTCATTCGATCTCAAGAATAGATTTATTGATATTTGGAGCCTTTTTTACGATAACATTCTCTGATGGTTTCTTTACTTCTGGTTTTGGGGATGTAGGAGGAGCTTTTTCTCCTGATATCCATTTTGGAGATATTCCCTTTGCTCATTTTTTAATAAGTTCTGCGGATTTTTCACGTAACTTTACAAACCAGTTCGTTGTTCG
>MNYO01000007.1 GCA_001873165.1 Candidatus Gracilibacteria bacterium CG2_30_37_12 | reverse complement strand
GGGATTCCACTCTTCCTACTCTAACTACTTTTTAGAAATTGCCGGTCGTCAAGCGTAGTGTAGCGAGAAATTCGCGTAATACCCCGTTAGCTTGCTACGGGGATAGCGAATTTCAGGCAATTTCCTTTATTTCCCCTCCACTAACCCCTCAAATTCCACGACCATTTTTTCTACTTCCTCTATGGCATCTCGGTAAAATTTTGGCGAAGTGATATCGAATCCGTGTTCGCTGAGCAGGTCTTTTGGGCGTTTAGAACCTCCAGATCGGAGGATATCTTTGTAGTTCTCGACGAAACTCCGTCCTTCTTTCTGGTATCGGTTATAGAGTGCGAACACGAGGATATTTCCGAAGGCGTAGGCGTAGCAGTAGAATGGGCTCGCGAAGATATGAGGAATCATAGACCAACTGGATTCATTTTCTGCGGTGACATCATACGTGACACTTTCTCCCGTCATACGAATCTGCTCTTCTCGCCACATACGATTGAAATCGTGATAAGTGAGTTCCTCTCCTGTAAAAATCGCTTCATGTACACGTTTCTCAAATGCTATATATTGAATCTGTCGGAAAATGGTAGCGAATGTGTCGCTGAGTTTTTCATTCAAAAATTCTTTATATTCCTCTGTTGTGAGTTCTTTGCGAATCTTCTCAGACAAGAGCATCTCAGAAAATATAGAAGCCGTTTCTGCGAGCGAAAGAGGACTGCTGTATACGGCTGGTTTCTGTCCTTGTGAAAGGTGTCCATGAGTTGCATGTCCGAGTTCGTGAGAAAGAGTGGAAACATCTCGAAGTTTCCCTGTATGATTGAGAAGTACGAAACTTGGTTCTCCAGGACCATAACTTGCAAAAGCTCCAGAGCGTTTTCCATATTTTGGAAATGCATCTATTCTACTAGATTCGAGCATATCAATAGAGTAATCATAGAATTCTTGGTCGAAATCTTTCATAGTTTCGAGATGGAGTCTCGTCCCATCTTCAAAGGAGAATTCTTTCTCGATCTGACCAAGAGGAGCAGAAACATCATATATATGAAATTCATCGAGTTTCATAAGTTTTCGTTTCGCTTCGATGAAACGAGCAAAAAGAGGATAAGCGGTTTGTACTTCTTGCATGAGCATATCAACCACTTCATTTTCGAGTTCCTCGGAAGTATTTCGTGGTTCCATAATAGTCTGATATCCACGGAGTTTCACATCGGAAGTCCAGTCTTTGACGATCCCAGCGTAGATATTTCCGAGAGTTATTTGAGCTTGTTTAGTATTATACATTTGACGAAGTGACTCATAGGATTTCCGACGAGTCTCTCGGTTCGGGCTGGTTCGAAGGCTACGGATTTCTTCTTCGGTCATAGTTTTCTTTTCTCCATCGAGCTCTATCTGGAATTCATAGGAATTCGCAAGTTCTTCTCGAAGTCATTCTACGACTCCGAGTGCGCGAGATTTTTCATTGAGGACAAATTCTTCTCGTTCAGAGAGGATGTATTTCAAATTAGCAGCACTGGAAACAAGTGCATTTTTATAATCCTGAAGTAGGGGATTATCAGCAAATGCCATAATTTTATCATATCCAAGTTCTTTCCATTCCTGAGAGATAAAGAGGAGTTTGGAAGAAGCTTCCACAAAGATACATTCTAATTCTCCGAGTTTTTTGATAACTGCGTTATTTTGGGTATCGAGCGACTGGAGATACGAAAGATAGGTTCCTCCCGTTCCCATTTCATGGGACATCTTCTCGTAATCTGCGTAGTATTCCAATATCTGTTCTGGTGTTGAAAAAGTCTTAATAATACCCTGATATTTCTTTGAAAAAGCGTCCGCAAGTGGAAGTATGGAATCTATATTTGAGAGTAATTTCGGATCGTTAAGTCCTGTAAAAAAGTATTTTGTCAGATTCCAATTGGTTTGAAGAGTCATAATTTGTTGTGATAATTTTAGTAAAATAGGGTAAATAGTGGAGCTTTGTCATTCCGAGCGAAGTCGAAGCCATAGCTCCCTCTGGCAGGGTGAATCCCTTTTTAACGAACATATGACACTTTTTATAAAAAACGCACCAATTGTCTTTGTTGTTGTAAAAACTCACTGTTTCAAATGATAGATTTAAAGGGATTCACCCCTCTCTGGGGGAACTATGGTTTCCACGATGGTCGGAATGACAAAGGTTCTTCTTAAGAAAGAGAACAGAACGTGTGGTATTGTACCCGAGACCCTGGAAAACGCAAAAGTTTTCAGTAAGGGAATCGCTTTACTTTTTGAGAAATCCTTGATTTCTCTGAGAAAATTACGATAATGCCCATTATTGATTCTCTCTTTCTTCATTTTTATGAAATTCTCCCAGAAATTTCTCGTATATATATTCCTCGTCCTCAGTATAACTATCGGGGTAAATATTTTTTCGCTCAAATACTTTGCTACTGAGTATTTTCACGAGTATCTCGCCAGTATTAAACAAGAAGTTCCTGATATTAATTTTGATCTGCTTACTGCTTTTACTAATACGAAAAACCTCGATGATGCGACGATAGAAGAATATAAAAAAATACTTTCTGATCTCTCGGGGATTTCTACTTCTCTGGAACATTTTTCTGCAAATCCTGGAACGTATGCCCCATCAGTCATAGATTCTTTACAGAAAATCGGAGTAAACGAGAATTCTATCGAGCAAGTACTTTTTGTAAAAGCGATTGATTCTTTTTTTGCAGGTATTTTTAATTTTTCTTTTCTTCATAATACAACACCAGAAGGGGTATTTATACTCAAAATTATTCGGTCTATGTTTTTGGTGAATATTCTAATGATTATCATCATATTGATGATTTCTGGAATCTGGATACGTTTTTCTTTTCGTCCTATTCAATCTATCTTGAGAAATCTCTCGAATCTTATTTTAGAGAAAGGATATGAACAGATTACCTATAAGAAAAAAGATGAATTTTGAGCACTTATCGACGCCATCAATGCGCTCAATGAAAATCTCTCTCAACAGCAAAAAATACGATCTGATCTCCTTTCTGATTTGAGTCATGAAATCAAAACTCCTATTACTGCTATTAAATGTTATCTGGAAGGAATGGACGATGGAGTTATAGAAAACAGTCCGAAGAATTACGCACTGCTCCATAAAGAAATCAATCGTCTGATTGACATTACTAATTCTATAATGGAATATGAGAAATTAGAACAAACAGCAAGGGAAACGCTCAAGATAGTACCTCTGGATTTCATGAAAATTATTCAGCATTTAGAAGAGGAATATGCTCCACTTCTTGCGAAACAAGATCAAAAAATTATTTGTAAATCACCGAAAATACCACTTATTTGTTCTTTGGATGAAGGAAAATTTATTCAACTGCTTCATAATATATTTTCCAATTTTATAAAATATGCAGGTACGGGAAAAACTTTGCATATCACAAGTATGGAAAGACAAGGAAAAATATATATAACTTTTCAAGATAATGGAAATGGAGTGGAGAGAAAAGAGATAGAATTTATTCGAGAGAAATTTTATCAGGTAGATAAATCCAGAACAAGTTCGAGAGATCGCTGAATCGGTATAGGACTTTCGATTATCGAGAAGATTATTTCCCTCCATAAAGGAGCCTTGTTTATCGAGAGCGATATAGGAAAAGGATTTTGTATAAAAGTATATTTTCCGAAATAAAACCTCTTCACCAATTATTCACTTTAGCAGTTTGTCTTTTGTATAAAAAAGAGTATATTGGCAAGCCAATTTTAACTCATATCTCTTTTTCGCTCGTGAAAATCTTTCTTAAAACATTCCTTTCATTTTTTATTCTCAGTCTTGTATCGAGTGTTTTTGCTGCGACTAATACTGACGAAACTGTGTCTGGAACTCTTTCGGGCGAAAGTATTGTAATCGCACTTGCGACGGATTCTGAGACAGTCGACACAAAGACCCCAACTGATGAAAAATCTTCTACAATAAAAGAAGAACAGAAGGCTGAGCCAAAAGTAGAAATAAAGCCAGTAGTAAAACAAGAAACAGAAGAACAGAAAAAAGATAAAGAAAAAACAATTAATGATATTAATACTTTTTTGATCGAATCATATAAAATCAAGGTTGATAAAATTCTTGCGAATCTGAATTTAAGCATAGAGCGTGTGACTAATAATAATCCCATAGCACAAGCACAACTTCTTGAGAAGATTCGAAGTGCTATCAACGTCAAAATTCAAACTATCAACTCTCGTGATGTTTCTGAAAATAGAAGAAAAATCCTTTCCTCTGTGTTTTCCTATATTCAAGCGAATCTCGATGCGAAGATTTCCCAACTCGTTGGACAGAAATAGATTCTACATTGCTTTTCCCTGTATTTTCACTATACTCCCCACTATATTTCAAAAATACTCTATCTTGTAGCATTTTTTATATAATTTTATTAAGAATGTCATTCCCACGAAAGTGGGAATCTACCGAATATTCCATAGAAATAATGGAAAATTCTATTTTGAAAACTGATTTAGAATAAATACAATTTCAATATAAGGAAGATCCCCGCATTCGCGAGGATGACAATAATATTTTCACTTACTATGATTGCACGAATCACTATTGTCGGACGCCCAAATGTGGGAAAATCCAGTCTTTTTAATGTCCTTTCTGGACATAAGATTGCTATCGTTTCCGATACAGAAAACACTACACGAGATATCGTGGAATATCAGATGCACGATGAAGAAAATCATATTTCCTATATACTTGCCGATTCTGGAGGTATTACTATCGGAACGGACGATGCTATTCTTTCTGATATCCGAAATCGTGTTCAGGAATCTATTACTCGCTCGGATTTGATCCTCTTCGTTCTGGAGTACGATAAACTCACTGCTCTTGATGAAGAGATTGCAAAACTTCTTCGAAAGTCTGGAAAGAAGGTTATTATCGTAGCAAATAAAGCAGATAATATCGAACGAATGAATGAATCCTATGCACTTGCTTCGCTTGGATTCGATGATTTTGTTATCACCAGTACCGCTCATGATCGAGGTCTTGATATCCTCAAACTTGCGATGGTGCATAATTTGAAAGAAAATGGACTGGATTATGAGGAAGCAGAATATGACGATGGGGTCTTGAAACTTGCTATTATTGGACGACCAAATGTTGGGAAATCCAGTCTGATTAATGCTTTGACTGGAACCAATCGTGCAATGGTTCGAGATATGCCAGGAACCACTCGAGATAGTATCGACTCTATCATAGAATGGAATGGTGAAAAGATTGTCCTCATCGATACTGCTGGTATTCGTCGATCTGGGAAAATCGGAAGTGCGAATCTCGAACAGTGGAGTGTAATGCGTTCTGAACGATCTATTACTCGTGCTGATCTTGTTGCCATCGTTATTGATGCCGATGAAGGAATTACTTCTCAGGATAAACATGTCGTAGAGCGAGCTCTTGAGGAAAAGAAAGGTATTATTCTCGTATGTAATAAATGGGATAAAATTCTTGCTCGTCCAACCGTTCAAACTCTCGAAGAGCGAGAAGCTCAACGAGCTCTCGACAAAGCAAAATCTGAAGCAGAAAAAGAAAAAAAACTGAGAGGTCGAGGAAATAAACTCCCTCCTCTTCCAGAATCTCCTCTCAAGAGCCATAATCGTGCACCAGAGATGTCGAGTATCGATGAACGATATTCTGGATCGACTATTATGAATCGATATATTGAATACATCAATCAGGAATTTGATTTTATTTCCTATGTGACGCCTATTTTTACTTCGGCAATTGATGGGAAACGCGTGGATGCTATTCTCGACATCGCTTTTAAGATTCGTGATGAGCGAAATAAACGAGTAAAAACAGGAGTGTTCAATGATTTTCTCTCACAGATTACTTATCAACATGCACCAACAGGAAATAGGAAAGCTCACAAACCAAAGATTTATTACGGTTCTCAAGTGGATGTAAATCCACCGAAGTTTATGATATCCGTGAATAATGAAAGTCATTTTCATTTTTCTTACAAACGATATATCGAAAATCGAATCCGAGAATTCTTCGGATTCGTTGGAACCCCTATCAATGTAGAGCTCAAAGGACGTGAAAGTATCTTCAAGAAATGAGGAGGTATCAAAGATGAGCGACTGAAAGACGATGCTGAGCGACATCATGAAGAACTCACAAAAAACCGAGAGGATATCGAGCGAAAGAGCGAAAAAAAATCAGCACCGAAGTGAGAAAAAGTAGAACGAAAAGGACGACGAAGCAAGAAAGAAGAAGTTGAAGAGTATGATGAATAATCTGTCATTCTGAGCATCGTCGAAGAATCCCTTTAGATCGCCATTTTGACACAAAGTTTTCTAGATAGGGAGTTTAATTCTTGTTATTTATTTAAATTTAACTCCATTATCGCCATAAAAAGGGATACTTCGACTTCATTTCATTCCGCTCAGTATGACAAAACTACTTGCTGTAGTTCAAAAATTCTGGAATGACAATATCATTGATGGTTTCACTTTACAGACTTTACAGATTCTGATTATGTTCCCACCTCTTTTAAAACCTCATGAGAAAACCTATCTGCGGATAAAAGTCACGACGAAACAACCGAAGACAGAATACCTGAGCACGCTCGATGATGGAACTATCAAGATTCGATTAAAGGCAGTTCCCGAGAAGGGAAGAGCCAATGAAGAACTCATACGATTTCTCGCAGAAGTATTCTCTATTCAAAAAGATACGATTGAGATAATAGCCGGTGCAACCGATACGGTAAAATTGGTCCGAATAGGATAAATTCATCCGTATGAAAATATTTTACTTTCTCTTAAAAAAATATATACTAACAACGTTTTATTAACAATAGGAAATATATGTCCACTATCACCATAGATATTCCAGAAGTAAAAAAATCTCAATATGAGACTCTTTTTCGTACTCTCGTGAGAGAATATTCTCTGGAGGATATAGAAGATATCATGCTAGGACTTCATATGAGTCATAACGACACTAAATCACACCCTATAGCAAATATTTATACCAAATATGCTCGTTAGGTATCATAAATAATTTGAGAAGGATTTGGAAAAATATGCCTCTCCCGAGAAGATTCCAATGATTTTTGCTTTCATAAATATACTTGAATGAGCAGATTCTCTTCATGATATATGAAATATCAAGAAACTTGTAGGGTTTAAAGA
>MNYO01000067.1 GCA_001873165.1 Candidatus Gracilibacteria bacterium CG2_30_37_12 | reverse complement strand
AAGCTCCTACATAATGAGAAAAGAATTCTATAAAGAACTAAAAAGAATCTACTGGTGAATAGAAAGCCTCTGGGCAGTATGATTCTTCATATCCAGCGTATGAGAAATTAATGGTGAAATCATAGCAAAGTATGTTGAACAGCAATGAAAAGAAGAGAACGAAGTTACTGAAATCGAATTATAACAGAAACTAAAAGCCCCGTGCCTTTAGGCCGGGGTCTTAATCTCACAGAATCTTTTTACTTTTTCACTTGCATTCCATTCAATTCGCATTATTATCACAACAATGAATCTTATGAAAATAGGGTCCTCATCTTTTTATTTTCTTCTTCCTTCTTATGATGAAATTGCTGATAATTCTTCTTCTCTCGTCTTTTACTCTGATTTCTTGTACAACACCTACTTCAATATCAACACCTACTTCACCAACACCGATAGTGGAAAAAGTACCACCACCTTCAAATACCATAACTCTCCCTGGCGAACCAGGGGCAAGAGTGGTTGACCAATTAGCCATTCCCGAAGCAACAGGAACAATGATTACACCTGTAACTACTATTCCTGACATAGTAAATCCAACAGATGTACCGCCTATTTCTGGTACTGTTGCTCCAAAAAAATAATATATTCTTCTGTATAAAAAAAACTTCCTCTTATTTTTCAGAGGAAGTTTTTTGATGTTTGTAATAGGCGAGAATCCCGACCATAGCGGCATTATCTTGGGAATATATTTTACGAATAGGGGCGAGAAAATAATAATTTCTCTGTTTTGCCTCTCGCTCGATAGTTTCGCAAAGTCGATCATTAGCACTCACTCATCCTGCTAATACAACTGATGACACACCAAGAATTTCCGCTGCATGAAAGAGTTTGTAAGATAGAATATTAACGACCGTTTGTTCGAATTCAAAAGCGATTTCTTGTATGTCTTGTTCGGTGAGTGATATATTTTTATCTATTCGTTTATCTACTTCTCGCTTTACAGCACTTTTGAGTCCTGAGAAAGAAAAATCATGACCATTTTTATTCAAGAGAACATTGGGAAAAATACTATGAAATGAACCAGTATATTCGCTTGCAATCTTACCGATAATTGGTCCTCCGGGATATCCGAGCCCCATCATTTTTGCTACTTTATCAAATGCTTCTCCTGCCGAATCATCAAGTGTTTCCCCGATTTTTTCACGTTCGAACATATTTTTCCAGAGATAGAGTTCATTGTGTCCGCCTGATACTGTGAGGCATATGGCAGGAAAATGAATAGCATTTGTTTCTCGTTCTAGATAATTTGCAAACATATGTGCCTCGATATGATCGATGGGAAGATAGGGAATGGCGAGCGTATGTGAAAGAGTTTTTACCACACTCATCCCGACGAGAAGTGAAGGCATAAGACCTGGAAACTCTGTACAAGCGATAATGTTTATCTCTCCCAATGTGATTTTTGATTCTATTAAAACTTCTTCCAGAACCCCGAATATATTATTGGCATGAATTCTGGCCGCAACCTCTGGAACGACTCACTTGGTCTCATTATGTTCTCGAATTTGCGATCGTGTTTTCATTGCCACAAGTTCTCGGTCACGAAAAATCGCGATAGAAGTATCGTCACAAGAGGTTTCAAAAGCGAGAAGGTACATATTCGTGATTATTATTTTTTAGAATCGTTAGAATGAGAGTATATGGAAATATGAAAAAATAAAAGAGAATATCGATCACTGACAATTTTTTGCAAATAGAGACGGAATGCCTATACTACAAGCGTTGTCTCTATTTTCTTATAGTATGCTTATGAAAAATACTCGTTCATTATTTTTCAGTTTCTTTTTTTTGAGTATTTCATTCCTTTCAAATAGTGCTTTTGGAACGGAAAATATCAATACAAAGTGTTTCAAAGAATATGCGAATTTTACGCAAGATGGAGGGCAGGACGTGAAAGTAGAAGTCACTTGAGATAAAGGAGATACATTTTTCCTCCAAGATAATAAACTGGTTCCCTATAAAGTGCTTTCTGATGCAACCTATAAATATATAGATTATACTGTGATAGAACATTCAAGCTGACCAGAGAAGGATTTGAAGAATATAAATGATGCGAATAATGCGACGGTATTTACTTTTGATAATCTCGTAGATACGGGGAAAAGCATAACCATCGATTTTGGGAAACAATTGATAGAAAATACTTTTGATTATTATTTTATATTTTCCCATCGAGGAAATACTACTTTCTTCATCGGAGATGATCTCAAGAATCTAAAAAAAGTCAAAGAAAGTGCTATTGGAGGATTCAGTTTTCGATATTTAAAAATAGATTTTACCAATTATAGCAGTGATACAAGTTCTGTGAAGACAGAAATATCCGAGATAAACTTTTTCATACCAGGGCCAACAATATTGGTATTGAAACCTTTTATGTCCTGAAAGATAGAGGCTTACAAAGGGTATGATTGTGAAAGCGAGAAGTTACAAAGTACTTTGACTGATTATTTAAAATCCAATAGAAAAACAACTTCTAGCATAGATGCAAGTACGAAAGAAGTGAATATTATATTCGACAAGAATCCAAATTATAATACTGATTTTGATGGAGACAGAATCTGAAATGATACTGATAATTGTAAATTTATAACGAATAAAAATCAATTGGATAGTGACAGTGATGGAATTGGAGATGAATGTGATCTCGACAAATTCAACAAGAATCCAAACGATGGTGATACTGATAAAGACGGAATTGCCAATAGTATCGATAACTGTAAATATCTCTTCAATCCTGATCAGAGGGACTCAAATGCTGATGGAATCGGAGATGCTTGTAGTGATGATGATAATGATGGCATTCTCGGGAAGAATGATAATTGTCCGAATGTTTCCAACGCCGACCAAAAAGATGTCAATGCGAATGGAATTGGAGATGCTTGCGAGTTTGATAAAGATAAAGATGGGATTTTTGATGGTGTGGATAATTGTATAAATACTTCTAATCCAGATCAAAAAGATAGCGATAATGACGGAATCTGAGATGTTTGTGATAACTGTAAACTCTTTAATCCTGACCAACGAGATGTGAATCGTAATAATATCGGAGATGCCTGCGAAGATGCGGAGAAATACGCCAAAGAGCATGACACAGATAAAGATGGCATTCTCGATTTTACAGATAATTGTCCAAAAGTAGCTAATCCAGATCAAAAAGATACGGATCATGATGGTATCGGAGATGCTTGTGATAATTGTCTACAGATTCAGAATACAAACCAGGAAGATAGTGATAAAAATGGGATATGAGATATGTGTGAAGACACGGATCATGATGGAATTGATGGCTTCAAAGATAATTGTCCGACCATTTCTAATGCCGATCAGAAAGATAGCGATAATAACGGAACGGGAGATTTGTGTGAAGACGAAGATTATGATGGTATTATTTTCAAGAGTGATAATTGTCCCTATGACTATAATCCCAATCAGAGCGATATTGATAAAGATGGAAAATGAGATGTATGTGACACGAAAGATGACCGATATATGGAAAGTAATAAATGATTTTTTGCAGGAATAATGATTCTCATCGTGGCGATTTTCTGACTTACTATCTTTGGAATGGTATGAAAGTTGAAGAAAGAATAGCCTCTAGAATGCCACAAAATAATTATTATTTCCTATTTTCCTAATTTTTGTATTTATGAAAAAGTTATTAAACAAGATGGCCTGGATACTCAGTATCGTACTTGGTATTGCGGTTGTTCGGGTATTTTTCGTGGGAAGCTCTGAGAGTGCAGCTTGGCTTTTTATTTTCCTTCTTGGAGCATTTCTCTGATTTATTTTTAAATGAATGTTTCTTGGGGAAGAATTTATCCAGGAAACGGTACTGAATTATACCAATAAAGTTCTCCAAATGGTAGGAGAAAGATTGGGAAAATGAGCGTTGGTTTCAGAAGTAAAGAAAGAAACTGTACAACCTGAGATGAAGGAAACAATCTATCAACCGACGGTTTCCAAGTCAGTTGAGGAATCTTGGGAAGAACAAACTATCAGAGAATCACAAAATGAATGAATAATGAAGAATACGAAAATAGAACAAGAAGATGAATATATTGCACCAACAGTACAAAAAGAACCAGAAATTCAAGAACCAAGTTTCATAGAGAAATTTTTCGCAGAAAATGCTCTGGCAAAGATTGGGGGAATTCTTCTCTTTCTCGGAGTATTATTTTTTCTCAGTCTTATATTTACTGCACTTGGTCCAGTCGGGAAAATCATCATAGGATTCATGACTGGTTTTACATTTTTTGGAATCGGAGTGTGGCTCGATACAAAAGAGTATAATAATGAGTCGAGAACGATGATGGGAGTGGGTATTCTCGTAAATTATCTCGTCATCCTCTCGGGACGATACTTGATCGGAGATGGAAGTTCAATAGTTGCGACAGACGTTGCAGTAGTTTCTGGTAACATCAATTATCTGACCGAAGGCACAACTTTCTTCTTTCTGATTCTCAATACCATTTTTGCTATCGTCGCGTCGCTCGTATACAAATCTCATAGTTTGCTTTTGTTTTCTTTTGCTTTCGCATATCTCAATCCATTCCTGATTGGATCAGTAGGCGATGGAACTCCGTATACTTTAGTCGGATATTCGGCAATTATTTCCATATGAGCATTTGTTTTATCTCAACTCTATCATAACAAAGACGAAAAAGATTTCGCAAAATATCTTCGATTCGTAGGATTTATCGGTGGAAATATTCTTTTTTTGCTCGCACCATTTACTACTTCTGGACAGTGGTTATTGAAACTTATTTTCCTTGGAATTGTTTCGCTTGCCGCTATCGTTCTTACTTATAAAAATGAGGAAGATACCGAGACGATTGGGACATTCTTTATCCTCACTTATGTCGCATTTGGGATACTGCTCATAACTGGTGGAGTTGCAAATATTCTCCATACAGGATTGGCATTTCTCGGATATATTGCATTTATCCTCATCGCTCTTGCGACAACGGCATTCATTATACTCGTTGGAAGTGTTGCATCGCTCGGATATCTACTCTTCGCTCCGCTTATTTTGATATTTGCGCTTTTGATTACAGGTTCTCTCTATTTCATAATTCCTGTGATTCTCGGAAGTCTCTTTATCTACTTGATTATATTTGGATTCTTGTATGAAGTGATTTCTGCGGGATTTAAATATCTCTTCTTTGTTCTCCTTTGTATATTTCTCGCACTTTCTCATTTTTCTCTCGGCTTTGTTATGCCAGAAGGGATGGATTATATGACGCGTTTCGGAGTAGTTATCAATTCCTTTGTATTTCTCTTCGCGAGTTATTTCTTCTCTCGTCGAGAAAAGTTGGAATATTTGTATACGATTGGAACGATTGGAACGATTTTCCTCTTGCTTCCGATTATCCAAACACAGGGAGAATTTATGACAGTAAGTGTCATTTCTCTCGTACTTTTTCCTCTTGCAAATATTCTCGCTCCTTTTATCAATCGAAATCTCTGTCAGAAAGATTTGAAAAATCTCGCTATCTCACTCATCGTTGGGATTCTCTTTATCGGCTGAGAATTGTATAACTATGGAGAGATTGCCAAACTTTTCCCAGGGATGATTCTCGGGTATAGTTTTATGGGATTGGCGATTTTGTATTTCATCCTCGGTTACGCGATGACAAACGTCTTGGAAATCGGACTCAATCCTACAGGACTTATGAAGAACGAAGAGAAGAAAAATGCGATTTTTGGATATTTGGGAGTTTCACTTTCTCTCTTCTCTATCGCAATACTCGTCATATTTGCTTCTGAGCCGGCGGTTGTTGCGAGCATCTGGTTCTTTGAAGCGACACTTCTCCTCTTCTTCTATTCTCGGATTCAGGATATCAAAATATTTCTCGGTGGATTGGTATTATTCATCATCGGGATTGTTAAATACAGTGTCTTTATAACCAGTCTCGAAACAGGAATATATATGCAACTCATTCCGCTCGTTGCGATATTTATCTCGTTTATTCTCAATCTCAAATTCCTCGATAAGATAGATGGAGAAACAAGAATCGCTCATGATATCCTCCATCTGATCGCGATGATAATGGTCTGAATCGGAGTTATGAATATCGTGCCACATACGGGACAAGGAATATCGATTTTTGCGATGAGTATAGTATTTGTCATCGTCGGATTTTGCTATAATCTCTATGCTTCGCAATTTTTGAAATATGCATTTGTCGGCTTCCTTTGACTCTTTTATATCAACCATATTTTCTGACTCAGTGATATTTTCTGGACACTAACAGATAATAATAAAACACATCTGAAGAGTTTACAATATATCATCGTTCTCCTCCTCGGAGTGGGACTTTACCTCAGGAATCTGAAGCCAGGGAAGTTTGATGATATGAAAATATTTCTGAATATTCCTTATATCGTTTATCTCTTTATTATCACGACACAATTTGTGTATGATCTTTCAGATAAGAGTATATTTTCGATTACTATTTACTGGTCACTTTGGGCGTTTGTGTATATTTTTAATGGTATTTCGAAGGACAATCAAACGAGACGTACGATTGGTCTCTATATCCTCGCGGGAGTTATTCTCAAGATTCTCCTCTATGATGTATGGTTTGGGATAAATGACGCGATACTTCGAGTTGTGGCTCTGATGTTTGTTTGAGGGCTCATGATCTATATTTCTACTCTTTATTCTCGAAAATATCCTGGAAACCTCTTGAAAGAATTTAGTCTTACGAATCTAAATAATCAATCTTCTGTATCTGTTGTGAAAGATAATACGGAGAAAGATGCTCTTCTAGAAGAGAAAACATCTCTCGTAATCAATGAAAAAATAAGCGAGATGGACATCGGAGATATAACTCTGGTGACTTTCACGATGAATTCAGGAAAATCTCTTAAGATAAAATCTAAAAATCTGATAAAAATCGCCAAATTGGTCGAGAGGAAAATGGGGAAAAGTGTATTCGAAAAAGAGGAATTAAAGGATATACATCATTACATTCTAGATAACTACAGAAGTGAACTAAGTGCTGCAGATTATAAAAAAGTAACGGATATTATGAAAGAGTTTATCGAGGTGGGTGGGAAAGTAAGTTTTGAGTAATATTAAGAACGTACTTTTTGTAAGTACGTTCTTAATTTGTTAATACTTTATAAGTCTTTTTATTAAATTCTTATACCCCGCTGCTTGCGGCGTGGGATTCCACTCTTCCTACTCTAACTACTTTTTAGAAATTGCCGGTCGTCAAGCGTAGTGT
>MNYO01000036.1 GCA_001873165.1 Candidatus Gracilibacteria bacterium CG2_30_37_12 | reverse complement strand
ATTCGTGTAGTAGTGGAAAATACTATCTGTGGAATGAAGCGATACAAAACAGCTTCTGATATTTTTAGGTGAAGAAAATGACAGGATGATATCTATACATTCATGGCAGCGGGGCTCTGGAATTTTCATTTACAGTACAAAACGTCATTTGGAAATACATAGAAATACAAAAAAGAAGAGAAAACCTCCTCTTTTTTGTAAATATATTATTACGGGACAAGTCTAATAAAAGAAGAACGAAAGTTCTTCTTTTATTTTGTTCTATTTTAGAATATATCAGGATACACACGTTTATCGTCATTTTCTACTTTTCCTCTTGTTTCGGAAAAGAGCCGTTCGGCATTATTTATACAGATATTTTGTCTCGTTTCCTCACTTAATGTTTCAAGAAAAATATCGTATCGGTGATTAATGACTCCGATTTTATGAAAGTTTCCAATCACATCTGATCCTATGAGGATTCTTGTAGAAAATCGTTCAGTAAGTTCTATCCATTCTGGGTCAGGAATTTCATTCTTACAAATAATCTCGTCAAATATTATCCAAGAATAATCGATATGCAAACCGGGGTATTGCAAAAGAAGTCGTTCAATCATCTTTTTGTAAAAAGGAGCATAAACACGACGAGAGATACCACAGTGACAAAAAATCATCTTTACACGAGGGAATTCTCGGAGTATCTCCTCGAGTTCATGAAGATATTTTGGACGATCAGCAATCCAAGTAGTAGAGATATTGTTATGAATAGATATAGGCAGTCCATAATCGTCAGCAAATTTAAAGATCGGATAGAGAGCTTTATTATTGATTCGTGGAGTGTCGCCATTTATCAAAAGCGTCAAATCATCGTGTCTGAGAAGTATTTCTCCAATACCACACCATACATTTGGATACATATCATACATACGTCTGATATGTTTAATCGCATGTTTATCAGCAGGATTGAATCCACACATGAGTGGATATATTCGTTTTTGACTCTCGACATCGAGTTTCTTATATTCTTCTGCGATGATAGTATCAGTAGCACTATAATAATAACACTCACTATCATCATCGAGATAATATTCTGGTGCTTCTCGTTCATATTCAGACCATTGTTTGGTAACTGGAAGTCAGAATACAACTGCTTTTTGTATATTTGCTCCATCCATATGAGCGATAAGGTTTGCAAAACCTGGTGTTTCCTGGAGAAAATTCACCGCATGAACATGTGTATCAATCATGGGATATCTCGAACCAGCGAGTGGCTCAAGTGCTGCGCTTCCAGAATCAATAATGTCGTCTATTTGAACATTATTGAGTCCTATAAGAATAGATTCGTGGAGCATATTATATTTTTATATATTGTAAAAGCATCTGTTCTTTTTCTTTGGTAATTTTTGGCAGAAAATAATGAAGTGTCATATTTTTCCCGATAATTTTTCGAATTTCTTCTGGAGTCATAAGTGGAAGAAGTTCTGAAACTTTTTCATTACTCAGAGCCTTTAGGACGTAGAAAAAATCCTCTGCCATGTATATTCGTGATCGAATTTCAGGAAGGGTAAGGAGATCCGCGAGGATATCTTTATTTGTATCGGAGAGAAAGTGAAAGACCTTATATATATCAGTTCCATAATCAAAAAGAGAGAGGAGAAAATCTTTTCAGAGAATATCAAAGATAGCTTTTTCTCCTTTTCCAAATATCCACTCAAGGATATTTCCCAAATCATCGGGCGTATGAATTATTTGAATGAGTCATTTGTATCGTATGCTTTTAACAATGCGTATTTTGTCTGCTTCTTCTGGAATACTTGCTAAAAGACTTCCCAGATGTTCTGACTTCTCGATGACGCGAGAAAGAGCATCTCCAATCTTTATAAGAAGGAGAAATCTGTTTTTATACTCCATATGTTTCATACAAAGAAGAAGCCCTTTATAGGTGATAATAATATCCATGAGTTTCTCATCCAGACTCATAATAATATGGCGATGGAGCGTAAAAGTATGAGGAGAAGAATTGAGGAGCTCTATAATAAGAGCTAGTTCTTCCTCATTGTGGATGATATATTGTTTCTCCCCAAGTGAGAAAGTATGAAAAATAGGTGCGAGCATAAATTATAATTGGTAATTATTTTCGAGATTTTTTATACGATCATCAAGAGGGGGATGAGACATAAAAAGTGACATAAATCCTTTTTCAGAATGGATTTTAAAGGCAGTGAGTTTTCCATCATCCTCGATTTCTTTATTGGTAACGACATATTTTAAACGTTTGAGAGCAAGAATCATTTTATCTTTTCCAACCAAACGAGCACTGCCTTCATCAGCATGATATTCTCGGTGTCGTGAGAATGCCATAAGTACGAGAGAAGCGAGCATTCCGAGAATTATCTCGAGAATCATAACGGTTATGAAATATCCCCATCCTTGTCCTTCTTCATTCTTTAAAATAGTCTTATCGATAAACTCGCCAATGATTCGTGCAAAGAAGATAACGAAAGTATTGAGAACTCCTTGGAGAAGGGTCATAGTAACCATATCGCCATTCAAAATATGACTCATCTCATGGGCGATAACTCCCTCGATTTCAGGGGTCGTCATGCTACTCAGTAGTCCAGTGGAAACAGCAACGAGTGATTTATTCTTCGATGGTCCTGTGGCAAAAGCATTTGGATCCTCACTCTCGTATACTCCTACTTCTGGCATAGTAATATCGTTTTGTTTTGCAATCTGAGCAATAGTTGCATAGAGAGTTTGTGTTTTAGAATCATAATCCATCAGTCGACTCTCAGAAAGTAGTTTTATATCATACATTCTTTTTGCCATCCATCGAGAAAGGGCAAGACTCAAAAAAGATCCAGCGAAACCAAAGAGAAGTGAGAAAATAAAGAGACTTCCATATCCATTTGCTGTATTCGAAGTGATACGAATACCAAAATAGTGTTCGAGGATGAATATAATCGCAGTAATCACGAGGATAATTGCGATGTTGGTTGCAAGAAATAGAAACATTCTCTTAAAGAAAATCATAGAAAAAATAGATACAAAATAATAAATGTATTGTATAGAGAAATGATTAAAAATCAATATGTGATAAAAAAGTCTAATAGTAGGCAGGTTTATTATGAAATAATGATTTTTATGATAAAAATTCATTTATTTGAATCAAAAAATTGACATAATAAAAATATAGTTTACACTAAATTTAGTTTGAGGTTTGACAACCAAAAACAAAAACAAATATTTTTTAATTATTATGCTTATGTCTTACGGAAATTAACATTTTTGGGAGTCACACTCTTAGTATTTAAATAGGGAATTACCCTATTCTCTACGCTTAATATTTCTTATTAAGTGAAAACCCTATCTTAATTGGTAGGGTTTTTTAAAAATTTCTTTTATTTCCTTTTTTCTCTTTTTTTCATATAATCCTACCGATTTCTCTGTATCGGTTGGAATAAGGGATGTGAGATTTGGTCGAGAATATTTTTCTCGTTCGTATCTCTACGCTCTTTCCATCGTACAGTGGGAAATATTTTATTTTCTATTTTTTCTCTTATGATATCAGGACTTTCTGATCAAAATGCCCTCACTAAGGCAATGGTAACAAAAACTTATGAAATTGGTGGAAAGAAGATTACTTTTGAAAGCGGACGACTGGCACTTCTTGCAGATGGTGCTGTCGTGATTCGTAATGAAGCAGGAAATTATCTTCTGACCACGGTTGGGATCAAGGAAGAAGTGAATATGAGTGCAAGTTTTTTCCCGCTCTCTGTAGAATTTCAAGAAAAATATTATGCCACAGGAAAGATTGGAGGAAATCGTTTTATGAAACGCGAAGGACGTCCTTCTGAAGCAGCCATTTTGAATAGCCGAATGATTGATCGTCCGATTCGTCCCATGTTTCCAAAAGGAACTATTAACGATATTCAGATTATCTCCACGATTATGTCTTCCTCTGGAGATTCAGACTATGGATTTTATGGAATCACCGGAGCATCTCTTGCTATTCAACTCGCTGGAATCACCGAGTTTGAAGGACCAGTTGCTGGAATTCGTATCGCTCTTCTCGCAGATGGTACGACATTCAAATTTGATCCAACTATTACAGAGCTTGGAGAAGCACTTCTTGACCTCACAGTTGCGGGAACGGATGATGCCATTACCATGGTAGAATCACAGGGAAAGGAAGTAAATGAGTCGATAATGATTCGAGCTTTTGAATTTGCACACGGACTTGTTCGTGATCTTGTTGCCGCACAACGAGATTTTATTGCATTCTATCATGTAACTCATCCTATTTCTGAGAAAAAGTTATTTGCTGTAGAAGATAAGTCAGAACTCAAAGACAAAGTTGATGCACTTATTACGGATGAACGAATTATAAAACTGTACCATCTTGGGAAGACAGATTTTCACCATGCACTCGTGTCTCTCGAAGAAGAAATACAACTTGCTCTTGCTCCGACGGATGAAAGTGAAGTATATGCAGATAAAGATATTAAGGAAGCGGTATATGCAGTTGTGAAAAAACATATGAGAAAAAATATCCTCGAGAAGGGATTGCGTCTCGATGGTCGAAAGGCTGACGAAGTTCGTCCTATTCGTGGAACTTTTGGGATTCTTCCACGAGTTCATGGATCGGCACTTTTTCAGAGAGGTATCACCCAAGCGCTTACTATTGCAACTCTTGGTGGTCCTGGAGATATTCAGATTATCGATGATATGTTCGAGGAAAATACGAAACGATACATTCATCATTATAACTTTCCTCCGTTTTCCGTTGGGGAAGTTCGACCACTTCGTGGAGTAGGACGACGAGAAGTAGGACATGGACGACTTGCTGAAAAAGCACTTGAACCCGTACTTCCATCACTCGAGAAATTCCCATACTTTATCCGAATGGTTTCTGAAATTACCACTTGTAATGGGTCGTCTTCTATGGCGTCCGTTTGTGGATCTACTATGGCGATGATGGATGCGGGAGTTCCTATTACTGCACTTGTTTCTGGAGTGGCGATGGGGATGATTTATGACGATGTAACAGGAAAATACATCGTACTTTCTGATATTCAGGCACAAGAAGATTTCCTTGGGGATCTCGATTTTAAAGTAACACGAACCGACAAAGGAATCACTGCTCTTCAGATGGATTGTAAAATCGCTGGGCTTTCTATGGAAGTGGTCGGAAAAGTATTTGCACAAGCGAAAATCTCTCTTGAGCATATCCGTATAGAGATGTCCAAGGAACTTACGGCACCTCGTCCAAATCTTTCTCCCTATGCACCATTTATCCTCTCTATTACCATACCAACAGATCGTATCCGTGAAGTTATCGGAAAGGGTGGAGAGATGATTCAAAAGATTACCAAAGATTTCTCCGTAGAAGTAGATATTACCGATGAAGGAATGGTTTCGGTGACAGCTAAGAATCAAGAGACAGGAAAAGCAGCAATCGCATTTATTACCGCACTTTTGAAAGATATTGAACCAGGAGAAATGTATACAGGAAAAGCTTTGAAAATATTGGAAGGAGTCGGAGTTATTATCGACCTTGGATCAGGGAAATCAGGAATGGTTCATATCTCAAAAATTGCCAAAGAACGAGTAGAAAATATCGAACACTTTGTGAAAATGGGAGATATGGTAACAGTAAAAGTTCTCACTGTCGATAAAGAAAAAGGACGAATCGGATTGGAGAGAATTATTACAGAATAAGGCAAAATAAAAAGGGCGTGCATGACGCCCTTTTCCCTTTATTTGTAAGATGCCCTCTTACCATATATAATTCTTTGCACTGGGATTAGCCAGACATGGGCGGGAGTAAATCTCACCCTGTGAATCGAGATAGGTACAGAATCACCTCCTATTAGTCGTTATCCCCATTTCTAAGGACACCTTCTTGGCTTTCATCGCCAGGAAGACCATCAGTTCTGTTTTGAAACTGAGTGATATTGTTCATTTTGTTTTTGAACCTCCTTCTTAGGGCTTTACGGGGGGAAGTACTTCTTTTATAGTCCAAATTATTTTTTAGTCAATTAATTTTTTTAAAATGTTTGTATTTATCCTCGGTCGAGAATTTCGACTTTCACTCGCAGAAATATACAGTCTCTTTCCTGGTGCGGTTTTTGAATTCGCCAATGAGCAAATAGCTCTTATAACGAACGTTTCTGAAATGGAAGTTTGCGCACGATTTGCTCATATGGGTGGTATTATCAAAATCATAAAAATTCTCGATGAAGTGAAAGATGTGCCAGATTTTATGACTGCTGCCAAAGAGTATCTTTCTCAGGTGGATCGTACCAATAAAGTTCCATTTGCTGTTGCGGGATATGGAGAGAAGTTTGATAACTTTGCCACAGGACTTCGTATCAAGAAATTCCTCAAACCTTGTGAAGATAAATCTTTTCGTCTCGTGAACAAAGAACCAAAAAATATCAATTCAGCAGTCTATAAACAAGAGCATCTTGCAGAATCTCATACAGAATTAAACTATGTAAAAGTAGGAAAGATTTCCTATATGGGAACCACGATTGCATACCAGGATGTGGATGCCTATGCGGCTCGAGATATGGACAAAACTCGAGATATGGGAGTGGGAATGTTGCCACCGAAATTGGCTCAAACGATGATTAATCTTGCAGGAATTAGGTCAGAGAATCAAACTGCGATTTATGACCCTTTCTGCTGACTTGGAACAGTTCTCATAGAAGCGGCTCATATGGGTTACGATACCGTATATGGAAGTGATCTTTCTTCAGCTATGGTGACTGCAGCCAATAAGAGTATGGGGGAATTTGCTCAGAAGAATGATATCGATCTCGATGGACTTATTTTTGAAGCAGATGCTGCAAAAATAGCGGCAACTATTCCTGAGCACATGAATATGAAAACAACCTCTATTGTGTCAGAAGGATATTTGTGAGATGTTCTCGGTACCAAGACGGTGACTCCTGATAAGATTACTGAACAATGTCGAAAACTTGCTCGTATATATGACGGTATGTTTCGAGAACTTCGAACCATTGGTTTTCGGGGAACGATTATTCTCTGTTTTCCATTCTGGGATAATCGTGGAAAAGATATCTTTTTTGATGATATTATTGCCATTATTGACCGATATGGATTTAAACGAAAAGAACTTCTCGGAGAGAATATCCCATTCCGAACAACTCCTCACGGAAGTCTTCTCTATCGTCGTCCTGGTCAGACCGTTGGGCGAGAGATATATAAACTGCAGCTTCTTCCAAAAGAGCAATTGGGATTGAAATTATAGAATAAAAGAAAACACCACGAATATTCGTGGTGTTTTCTTTTATTTATTTTCTATAAAATAAATTCTTCAGATTTTAGGCATAATGGCAAAAAGTGTGTGGCTGTTTTGACTACTTCACCCCGCTTCCAGAGGGCAGATAAGGGGGTAAATTAGTCAAAAACA
>MNYO01000034.1 GCA_001873165.1 Candidatus Gracilibacteria bacterium CG2_30_37_12 | reverse complement strand
AGATCTCCGTGATAATGGTGGTGGATATCTGGAAACAGCGGTTTCTATTCTCTCTAATTTTATAGAAAAAGATAAAGTTTTAGTGACAACCAAGGAGAAAAATCCGTTCCTTAATAAGTCATTTTTCTCTTATGGAAATATTAGAAAAACACTTCCAATAGTTGTTTTAATTAATGAAAATTCTGCATCTGCCTCTGAAATTACTGCTGGAGCTCTGAAAGATTATAATCTCGCCATCTTGGTTGGACAAAAGAGTTATGGAAAAGGATCGGTACAACAACCATTTCATTTGAGTGATGGAAGTGATATGAAAATAACTATCGCTAAATGGTATACTCCAAAAGATTATGGTATTGATGGAATTGGAATTAAGCCGGATATTGAAGTGAAGTTCGAAAAGGAGGATTATGAAAAAAAATATGATCGACAAATGGAAGAAGCAAAAAAAGTTCTTGAAAGTTTCATTCAGACAGGAGATAAACAAAAAACAATTGATTCTTATTTGAAAGAAAAAGAAACACTTATGAGAAAAAAATTGGAAGAAGGAATAAATATTGTGAAAAAGTAATATTCACCTCATTTAATAGTCAAAAAATATCTCCGCGAAATTTCGCGGAGATATTTTTTTAAGACTTTTTTTTGAGCCTTTCCAGATACAAATTACTTGCTTTTATAGGATCCATTCTATCAGTCAGTGTTCCGTCTATAACAATGACTGGTCCAGTTTTACAACTTCCCTGACAACCACATTCCTCAATAGTGCTTTTATTTTTTGTATCATATTTTGCTTTTTCAGCAAGGATTCGCTTCAATATATAAGGAGAAAAACGACTCGAACAGGTTTTTCCAGTACAAACTTTTACTATCATAAAATGAAAAGAATTAATAATTATTATTAATATGTGTTTTTGTCATTCCGACCGTAGTGGAGGAATCTCTTTAAATTAGTACATTGACACTGTATTAGAAGAAATCACACTATCTAAAACATACGAGAGATTTTATAATTCTGTTCCATATGACTTAGTTGAAAGGGATACCTCGGCTTCGCTCGGTATGACATGGGATTGAAACATTACACAGGGATTATTCTATCTTCACCCCTCTCCAAACCCCATGAATATTACAGCTCAATCGAACTTCATATTCATCATATCCAGGATTTTCAAAAGTGACAGTATCTTCCTCTGGTTGGAGTGTAAGTTCGATGATTGTTCCATCCGATTCAAAGAGTCACACATATTCGATGAAATGATTTTCTTCTATCTCATGAGGATTATCCACTGTTCCTATTTGAACAATAATGGAATCTCCCTGTTCTTTGTAGAAAGGAATATGACTTGCTTCCTGTTCGGTTATATTTCTTAAATGAGACACTTCTTGAATATTGACAGGAGTTTCTATAAAGCCTTCTTTTTCTTCTCCACAATGGGGACAATTCCAAGATTCAGATAGATTTTCAAAAGCGGTTCCAGAAGGAATATTTTCCTCTCCTATAAAAGGATTATAAATATAAGAGCAGGCAGTACAAGTATATTTTTGCATAAAAGTATATGAAAATTTAAGGAAGCTATAGAGGGTGAAAATTGACTTTTTCTATTTTTTCTTATAGTACTGCGTAAAGAAAAGTATATTTTCTTTCAAAATCTCATCTAAATTTCCGACATTATTCTACTATAAATAAGTATTTTCTCTTAAGAGTATAGAGAAAAAACTTTTTTATGCAAAGTTCTATTTTATCTATCTATCAATCAATTATATGCAGGCTATTTTAATAAGCATCTTTGCTGGTGCTATTGTTTCTGGTATTCTCGTGTATTTTCTTTTTACATTTTTTAGTAAAAAACAAGAATGACAAGAACAAGAACGACTCAATAAGCTCCTAATATCTGGACAAGAAGAAGTAAGAATTCTCATAACAGAAGCAAAGAATCAGGCAGCAGAAGAACGAAAACGTATAGAAGAAGAGAAAATGGAAATACGCGAAAAAACCAAAAAAGCAGAAGAAATTGAAACAAAAATTATTCAAAAAGAAGAGCGTATTGAACAAAAACTTGAAGAAGTGGATAAAAAACAAACTCTTTTGAGGGAAAAAGAAGATGAGATAGAGAAAACTCGAACGAGTATGGAGGAAACAAAAAGAGAACTTCAAGGGAAACTTTCAGAGATTGCAAAGCTCAGTATGGAAGAAGCGAAAGAGCTTCTACTTAAAAATACAGAAGAAATGTATGAGAAGGATATAATGGCGGTTATCGAGAAGAAAAAAGTCGAACTTCGTGTCCGAGAAAAAGAACTTTCTCGTGAGATTTTGATTAAATCCATTCAGCAATACTCTGGAGATGTGACTGCGGAGATGACACAAACCCTTATTCACCTTGAGAATGATGATATAAAAGGAAAGCTTATCGGAAAGGAAGGACGAAATATTATCGCATTTGAGCGTGCAACGGGAGTTTCTCTTATTATTGATGATAGTCCAGATACCGTATTTATTTCTAGCTTCGACCTCTTTCGACGGTATATCGCCAAGAAGTCACTCGAACAACTTATTGAAGACAAACGCATTCAGCCAGCTCGTATTGAAGAAATTGTAGAACAGAATCAACAAGATGCTGATAAGGTTATCTATGAACTTGGCGAAAAAGCATTGAATGAAATGGGAATTACAGGAATACTTGATGAGATTATTCCACTTATTGGAAAACTTCGATTTCGAACAAGTTATGGACAAAATATCTTGATTCACTCGAAAGAAGTTGCGTATATCGCTGAAGCGATTGCAAAACAGATCGGAGCAGATTCGCAATTGGCTCTGAAATGAGGATTACTCCATGATCTTGGGAAAGCGCTCGATCATGATATCGAAGGGACACATCCAGAAATCGGAGGAAAAATTGCTCGAAAATATGGACTTTCTGAGAACCTTATTAATATTATAGAAGGACACCATGACGCGGTTCCACAGATTTGTATAGAAACAAAAATCGTTCAGATTGCCGATGCTATTAGTGCGGTTCGTCCTGGAGCTCGTCGAATGAATGCGGAAGATTATATTAAACGTATTCAGGAAATGGAAAATATCGCTATGAGCTTCTCTGGAGTTTCCAAGGCATATGCTCTTTCTGCTGGTCGAGAAGTTCGTGTATTTGTCGATGCAGATACTGTTTCTGATTATGAAGCAGAGAAACTTGCAGGAGAAATCGCTGGTTCTATCGAGGCAAATCTTTCCTATCCTGGGGAAGTAAAAGTGAATCTCATTCGAGAGAAACGCGTGATAGAATACGCACGATAATATATTCTTACAAGACCAGTCATATAATAAAGACTGGTCTTTATCTCTTTTAGTTTTAATTTTAAGTTATGTATCCACAAATAGAAGTTCTCGGAATTACAATTTATGTCTTCGGACTCTCGCTCTCTGTTTCATTTGTCCTCTTTTTCTTTATACTACATAAGCTTTCTGAAAAATTTGGAATCAATGCAAACTTCTTCCTTGGAAATGTTCTCTGGTTCTTCCTTTCTATATTCGTATTTTCTCGTTTTTTCTACATTATCGCTGAATGGCGAGATTTTCAGTTTCTCTGGAGTCAGGGGATTTTGAAATTTTTCTTTATGTCAGATTATAATTTCTCGCTCATGGGAGGGATTCTCGGGTTTATGATTGTGCTTCTTTTTCAACTCAAGCGATTCAAAATCTCTTCTCGGAAATATATAGATGCTATCGTTCTTGCCTTCTTTTTCGCCGCGATTATCGGATTTATCGGAGCATTTTTCGGTGGGCAGATTTATGGAAAACCAACCGATTCTTTTATGGGAATCGCGTCAAATAGTGATGTGAGTAATACTCCCTATACTTCCCCGATGTTTCCGCTCGCCCCACTCTATTCTTTCATATCATTTGTTCTTTTCTTCTGTCTCTACCTGGTTCGAAAATTCACGAAAATCGAGGGATTGGTAGGATATATGGGAATGTTGCTTTTTGCTATTCTCCTCTTTAGTGCTGAGTTTTATACGGGAGGAACGGACCTTTTTAAAGTATATCTTTTCTTTAATCTGAATCAAATAGGATCCGTAGTGATGTTTGGAATTGGTGCACGTGGTCTCTATAAGATCTATAAAGAGGAAGCGTAAGAAATTGATTTAATTTTATTTTTCATTTACTTAGAAACTCAACCATCCGCCATTTTGGCGGATCGGGATTCAGATAATCTTCGTTTCATTCTAAATAAAATTAAATCAATTTATAGTATATAGAAGTGAATTTATTATCATTATCATTGTATAATAAAAGATCTCCGCATTCACGATCAGATTCTCTTTTTCCTCGGCTCAACTGGTGTTGTTTCGGGGATTTTTTTGACGAATATTTTTCGGGAAAATACTCTTTTTCTTGTTTTATTTATCTGAATTCTATCTATTCAGATTCTTTATTTTTTCCGTTCGCATTTTTTTCTTATTCTCTTTTTTATCGCATTTTTCTGAGTGGGATGTTTCTTGAGTACAGAGAGGTTTTCTGAGATAAAAAGTACGACTCAATATTTGGAGCAAGAAACAGTATTTTTCACTAGGGAAGTTCCGCTTCATGGAACTCTGACAGAAAAAGTTTCTGAAAATAATACAGGAGCGAGATATATCTTCAGAAATTTGACTATTGGGGCAAAAACATTTCCTGAAAAAACAGGTATTCTTGTGACTTTTCCCGATAGTCGGGGGAGAGAAATTGACCAGATTATTTCTTTTACGGGGAAATTGAGTCTCCCGATAAATAATGAAGTATTCAATTATCGCACATATCTGCTCTTGAGTGACATGTATGTCACTACAAAAGTTTCCTTTCCTACCGTTATTGGACAGGAAAAATCTTCTGTTTTATCTCTTTTTGTCCGTAATACTCGCTATAAATTTCTCTCTATCATAGAGGAGGATATTTACCCTGGAGAAAGTGGAAAGCTCTTGGAAGGAATCCTTATTGGCGAACGCGCCAATCTTTCGACAGAGACTAAGAAAAATTTCAATAATTCTGGACTGACTCATATTATCGCAGTCAGTGGTTTCAATATCACGATTATTCTCATATTTCTCTCGTTTCTATTTCGATCATTTCCCATCTTTATGAGACTTTCATTGGCGATTATCTGTGTAGGATTTTTCACTTTGTTGGTTGGTCCACAGATATCAGTTCTGCGAGCCAGTGTTTTTGGTCTCATCGCCTACAGTATTTTCTTATCTGGTCAGAAAATACGAGCCTTTTCTCTGCTCATCGCAGTTGCGGTGGGATTTGTGGTAATAGATCCACTGGTTTTGAATTATGATGTGAGTTTTCATCTCTCATTCCTCGCTGTTTTCGGACTCCTTTTCTTTGGGGATTTTTTCAATAAAATATTTGGGTTTCTCCCGAGGTGGTTTGGGCTCAGAGAAGCACTTGCTATGTGTTTTGCAGCAATGGTTTTCACTCTCCCGATTCTCATGATTAACTTTGGACAAATCTCCCTTGTTTCGCCACTCGCCAATGTCGCAGTTGTCCCACTCATTCCTCTCGTGATGCTCGGTGGATTCTTGAGTATAGTAGTGGGATTATCCTTCCCATATCTTGGCGTCCTTATAGGATTTCCAACCTGGCTCGGACTTTCCTATATCCTGCAGATGGTCGCATGGTTTGGCGGACTCTCGTTCTCGGTACTGCCTGTGGATTTCTGAGTCTATAAGTATGTCTTTGAAATCGGGTATTTTCTGGTGGTCGTGTTTCTGGTAATGTATTTTCGAGGGGAGGAAGAGAAATAACCTTTTTCCTGACATCGGGAAAAAGGTCTTGTGGCTTAATTGCTAGTAGAAATCATTTTTCTGGCTTATCTATTCTAACAATCCTCCTCAAAGTCCATCTTCGTATTGTTGAATCTTTTTTGGAAGTTTCTTGGTATCTGGAGCAGGTGAAAGTGATTCTGGAATAATTCATCGTTCTATGAGTGTTTTTCTGACTGACTGATTATTGATCATATGTTCTCGTGTGATAGTATTTTCAGTCGAGAGATTTGCATTTTTATCGACATTCATTGCAGTCATTTGGTTCGCGAGAGATTGAGCGGTTATAAGGATATCTGGAGCTCGATCAACAATGGGTTTCTTCTCGGAGATACCATATTTTTTGCGAATAACCTCTGGACTCGCATTATAAAATACTTTCTGTCATTTCGCCTTTACGGTCGCAATCTGCGGAGATTTCAGTCATTTGTTATAGAGTGTACCAGAGAGTTCTTTGTCTGTCTCGGAGTATTTAATACGCTCCCCGAGTCGCTGTTTGTCAGCGAGATATTCTTGGAAGAGCTCTTGTTTGCGAGTCTGACTTGCGAAGTACATCTGTGCCAGAGCAATAGGTTCTTTTTTGGGATCTCCATTTTGTGCTATGATCGAGCATGCATATCGAGAAAGTTCATAATCTACCACGAACTGCGTACCTCATTTCCCACTCATGATTGGTTTGCTGACCTCAGCAAAGTGATAGGAAATCCTATTTCAAGCGGTTTTACATGAGTCAATCGCTTTTCAAATGACATTTTCAAAGTTTCTCCATTGCTTATATCAAAGTACTAGTGCAAGTTCACGAGCGGACCAATACTCTCATCGGTCTTTGTTTGTGTGTTTAATGGATTCGAAGATTGATTGGGTCATAGATAGAATAATTACGAATAATCTTTCATTGATTATATAGAAATCTCCATAATAGCAAAATATCTTTACAAGAATTTATGTTTTTTGTAAAACATTGATAAAATCATTTATTTCAAGTTTGCAATTCATAAGGAAATCCATATAGTCTCGGTACCACAACCGAGATTTTTCGTAATTCTTTTGTATACTAATTCAACACAATAGTGGGCGATTTATGTCGCCAGCCCATTTTGTTGAAAAGTGTGCGAAAGGATCTCGTTGTGGTAAACAATCCCGAGGCGTATATAGATCGCCCTTTTTGTTTACCACAATACCAAAAAAAATATCTCGGCAATTATCACTAATTGCCATTTTTTATGTCTGAAAAGAAGTCTTGAAATAAAAATTTAAACAAAGCCAAAATTAATAAGAATGATGAATTCTACACCCAACTTTCTGATATCGAAAAAGAACTTGGACATTACAAAGACCATTTTCGAGACAAGGTCGTATTTTGTAACTGTGATGATCCTGAGGAAAGTCATTTTTGGAAATACTTTTCTGAGAATTTTGAATTTCTTTGACTTCGGAAACTCGTTTCCACCCATTACGAAAAAGGAAAACCATCCTACAGACTAGAAA
>MNYO01000086.1 GCA_001873165.1 Candidatus Gracilibacteria bacterium CG2_30_37_12 | reverse complement strand
TTATAGGAATCGCTTTCATAAAATGTTTACGAACCAATTCTTCATGTGAGTGAATCGCCACCGACATATCTTCGAATATCACTCCAAGGTCCTGTAATTCCTGACGGAGATTATGATATACCACTTCACTGTCATACTGAGCTCCTACTCCTGCCAACATCGCCTTTTCTGCTTCAGGAATACCGAGTCGATCAAAAGTTCGTTTGATATCATCAGGGACATCTTCCCAGCTTTTTCGATCTCCTTCCACATCTGCTTTTGCAAAGTATCGGATAGAATTCAAATCGAGTCACGAGAGATTTGGTCACCAATTTGGTATGGACTTGCTCCGAAAAACTTCCAAGGCTCGGAGTCGAATTTCGAGCATCCAAACGGGATCATGGTTCGATTCCGAAATCTTTCGAACAATCGCCTCATTGATTCCTGCATCAGAAATATCCTTATATACTATTTCATCATTCTGGTCGAGTTGAGATTGGAGGGAATTATTTAACATGATAGTAATTGTAAATATAAAGATGGGAATGATTATTTAGATTTTATAATCTATGGTAGTTGTCACTCTTGGGAGGAGATTATGTTAAGCTATTTATAGTATACAATAACAACGTTATTTATATATATCCGAACAATCGAGTATTTTTTATTCCCCAAATCCTTCCATTCCAATTTTTTCCACCAAATCTCCTCCGCCTCGCTCGACAATATTCCCGCCTTTCAGAATAATAACTTCGTCTGGTTTTACAAACTCAGTCATTCGGAAATTGTGCGTGATGATAATGAGTGTATTTTCTGGAGTTTTCACCCGAGCCAGAAGTTCGGCAACGGTACGAAAGGCATCGATATCCAGTCCGCTTTCGATCTCATCAAGTATAATATACTTCGGATTCAGAAGCTTCATCTGGAGAATCTCAATTTTTCGTTTTTCCCCTCCAGAGAATCCTACATTCAAATCACGATCCAGAAATGATTCAGGAATCCCGAGTTCTTTTGTAAGAGTTGTCAAATATCGGTGACAGAGAAATGAGGAAAGCGGTTTCGTACCTGTCGCAATGTGTCTATTGTGAATAGTTCGAAGGTATTCCCCAAGTCTGACACCCCGAACTTCGGGGATATTTTGAAGTGAGAGAAAAAGCCCTTTGTGACTGCGTTCATCGGGAGTCATCGTTGCAAGATTTTCTCCATCGAGCGTCATAGTCCCCTCTTGGATCTGGTATTTCGGATGTCCCATCAGAGTCAGCGCAAGCGAGGATTTCCCGCTTCCATTCTGTCCGAGAAGATAGTAAGTTTTCCCGAGTTCAAAAGAGATATCTATATTCCGAAGAATCTCTTTTCATTCCACTGAAACGCGGAGATTTTGTATTTGAATCATATTTTTTTTAGTGAAAAAGGTTACGAGCAAGAGATTTGAAAGAACGATAATATTCGTATGATACCCCCCTATGGACACAGGAAACTGTAGATTAGAGTGAACTATATAACTTGTACAGAGAAGTTATATAGCTCCCCTCGTGGGCCAGATAAACGTACAGTTTGAGTGTGAAGATTGAAGTTATTTCAAATTTCTTTTTAAAGATGACTAAATTGGTCATATAATATAGAAAACAGGAGAAAAGGCAAATGAAAAAGCTTTTTCTTGCTATCTGTATATTTTCCCTATAATCAGAGAAAATATTTCCATTTTTTCCTATTTCTATGTCCAATACTATTACTTGTCCCAATTGTGGACACACTTTTTCTCTTTCTGATGTTCAGAAACATGAACTCCAACATATGCGTGAGGAACTCCAAGCGACGATTAAACTTGAGATGCAAAAAGATTTCGACGAGCGAGCAAAGTCTTATGCAACGAAGCTCAAAATAGAGTCAGAAGACCAAGTTAAAAAACAGACTATCGAGCTCGAAAGTTATAAGAAGCGAGACGAGGAAGCTCGCGCAAAAGAGATAGTATTTCTCAAAGAGAAACAAATCATGGAGATGAAAGCGAAAGATATGGAACTCGAAAAAGAACGGGCAATTATAGAAGCTCGCAAAACTATGGAAGAGGATTTTTCCAAACAAGCAACGGTGAAACTCGCTCTAGAGATGGAAAAAGCCGCACGCGAAAATGACAAAAAATTTGCAGAAAAAGAGCAACAACTTGAACAACTTCGTCGATCCCTCGAAGACGCGAACCGTAAAGCAACCCAAGGATCTATGCAGATTCAAGGCGAAATCCAAGAAGATGCACTCAAAGCTATGCTCCAAGCGGAATTTATTTTCGATGTCATTTCTGATGTCGAAAAAGGAATCAAAGGAGCGGATATTATTCAAGAAGTTCGCAATGAATATGGACAATCGGTCGGGATTATCGCTTGGGAATCCAAGAATACCAAAGCTTGGTCTGATTCATGGGTCGATAAACTCAAGGAGGATCGTCTCCGTGTCAATGCGGGAGTTTCCATAATAGCATCAAGCGTGCTTCCCGAATGAATTACTCAGTTCGGACTCTACCGAGATATCTGGGTAACGAGCTATGAATCAGCTCTTCCGCTCACTTTTGCGCTCAGAACACATATGATCGAACTCTCCAAAACTCGCAATAGCTTGAAAGGGAAAGATGAAAAAATGGAAGCTCTGTATCATTATTTGATATCCAGCGAATTTAAAGCAAAAATCGAGAATATTGTAGAAGCATTTACAACTATGCGAGATTCTCTCGATCAAGAAAAACGAGCCATGGAACGAATCTGGTCAGCCCGTGAAAAACAACTCGAACGAGTCATTTCTAATACCAGCCGTCTCTATGGAGATATGCAAGGTCTCATCGGGGCACAACTCCCGAAAGTAGATTATTTGGAATTGGGAAGTGGAGAGGAATAAAATAGATAAAAAATACCCTGCTCATTTCACATGAGCAGGGTATTTTCTTTTTTTTTACACAGAAGCTCCGATTTTTACAAGTGCCTCTTCGATGGTTTTTGTGTATGGAATCATCAGTAATATTCCTGCCATATCGAGCGTATCGAGAATGGCTGGCTGACATTCACAGATTACCATTTCCCCTTCCTTTTCCTCTATATGATCAAACATCGATGCGACATATCCGATGAATTTCGAGTTTCCATAGGTCACTCCAGAAAGATTGAATATGATATATTTCCCAGAAAAGAGACTGTAAACTTTTTTAAAAATCGCATCAACATTGGTTTCGTCGAGTTCTCCAGTAAATGTCATAATAGAAATATCATCTATTTCTTGAAGTGTTACTTCTGCAAAGGTTCCTCTAGATTCTGACATATGTTTTTTGAATAAAAAAGTAAAATTTATTTTATTTCTATACCAACTGGACAATGATCTGAACCACGAATCTCCTGACGAATAAAGGCATTATTAAGTTTATCATGAAGTCATTCAGAGACGAGAAAATAATCGATACGCCATCAGATATTTCGATCTCTGCTTTTAAAGAAGTTACTCCACCAAGTATATTCCTCTGCTTTTTCTGGATAAAAATGTCGGAAAGTATCGCGAAAACCATTATCGAGAAATTTCCTGAGTCCACTTCGTTCCTCATCCGTAAATCCTGCACTCCTATGATTGGCTTTTGGATTAGAAAGATCAATATCTTCGTGAGCTACATTCAAATCTCCACAAACAATCACTGGTTTTTCCGCTTCCAACCTCTTACAGTAATCGAAAAAAAGACTATCCCAGAGTTGTCGATATTCCAAACGTTCTAGTTCTCGTTTGGAGTTCGGAGTATACACGGTCACGAAGAAATAATCCTCAAATTCGAGCGTGATAATCCGCCCTTCTGTGTCATGTTCCACCAAACCATACCCATACCGAACAGAAAGTGGCGTGATTTTCGTGAAAACTGCCGTTCCAGAATATCCTTTACGTTCTGCTGCATTCCAATATTTCTGATATCCAAGAGATTGGATATCGAGTCCTGCAGAAAACTGTTCTTCCATGGCTTTCACTTCCTGAAGTCCGATGACATCTGGCGATTCCTGCTCCAGATATTCAAGAAAACCTTTTGTCAAAACCGACCGAATCCCATTCACATTCCAACTTACAAACTTCATATATATTGCAGTAAATAACTAAGCTGAAAAATCCTACCAAGTGTATCACTTCTTGGGAAATATCAAATTATTTTTAATTTAAATTTGAGACAAAGAGAAACCCCGAATAATTCGGGGTTTCTTGGGGGTGATAGTAATAACTTAATACATTAAGTCACTCTTTCTTTCCGAGAAACATAATCATTAAAATCAGCTACAGTTATAACATTTTTTCCTGGAGCAATAATTTGATTTTGTTGGCAAATTTTCTCGGGTGATGGACCTCGAGCACTTTCTGATCACATTACAAAATCTTCAGACTTTCCAATTGCTGCAGGATAGAATGTAGCAAGATAGAGGTCTCGCGGAGAATTGAGTCTTCCTCTGTATGGGAGGAAGTATTTTTCCACATAATCAAGTTGCTCATAAGAAGGCATTCTTCGGAGTGCATACGTACTTGTTCCAAGCCCAATTGCTGTGTCTGGCATGAATTGAATAAGTCCTGTGGCCTTTCTTGTTAACTTATTGACTTCTTTCGGATTTATTCCAGATTCCGCCTTCATAATAACTTTCATATCCTCTTTTTTTACTCCAAGTCTATTACATACCTGAGTAAGTTTTTCCTGAAATTTTTCATTATTCCATAGAGCTTCCCCTGAAAGATTTTCGCCGTTATCAATTTCATCATTTCTTGTGAAATCAGCACCATTTGCTTTCATTACTTTGATTTGCTCCTGTGCTTTTATTTCAAGTTCCTTATCCTCTGGAAGCTCAGAAAGAGCTTTTCCATTATTATCAATCATATCTTCGATACGTCTTTCACGAAGCCATTTATCTTCTGAATCTTTCTCTACTTTCTCATCTACCTTTCCAGTATTATCCATAATTTCAATCTTATCTCCGTCATAGATTGGAAGATATTTTCCAGTCTTTACATCATAATATCCAGGACGTTGAGTATTTTTTCGTTCTCCTTCTACTCCATTTATTTTCACTCGACTCACCGTTGCAGGGAGAATATCTCCTGCACCGATAACATTATTCAGGTTCTTATTTTCTCCGAAATTGACGATAAAGCTATCCATTGACTTGAGAGTGTCACGAGAAACGGTGGAAAAACTATCTTTCTCTGGAACGAGCAAGAGTTTTGCAAGATCCGCTCATTGTTTCTTGAGCATCAAAATATCAGAAGTACGAACTGTTTCCAATCCTGTGTGTTTTTTAAGAATCTCTTGACGTGCAGCAATATCTCCAGGAACATTTGCGTTATCTTTCACTTCAGCAAACCGCATAATACGAAGCTTTGTTCTCTCAAGCTTTTTAATCGTATCGAAAAGTCCGTCCTGAGTACCGAGATCTGAGGATTTCATTCAAGCAAGAAGATTGCGTTTTTGATAGCCACTTTGCAATTTCATTTCTACTTCTCGTAGAGAAATCATTCTTTTAATAGTTTCTTCCTTTTTTTCAGTATCGAGATTAAAAATCTTACTAAGAATTTGACTTTCCATCCCCGTAGAATCTCCAACTTTTCCATCAAGCGCATCGACTGATAAAAGTAAATCTGTATTTCTCTTGTCCTGTGTTTCGATATTTGTTGTCATAGTAGAGTATTAAAATAATAATTTCCTCTATCATACCCTATTATCCTCTAGAAAGCAAAAAAAGTACTCAGGAAAAATCCCCGAGTACTTTTTATCATCTCTAAAAATTATGCACCAATAGCAGTAAGTGCTTCTTCCTCGGTATCTGCGATACTGATAATAGAAGTAATACCAACCAATTCGAGCGTATCTTTTACTTCCTCGGTCATATTGGTGATGTACATAGTACCATTTCCATCCTCAATGTTGGAAAAAATATCTGCGATATATCCGATAGATTTACTATTCAGATACTTCAATCCAGAAAGGTTGAAGATAATTTTCTTTCCAGTAAAGTCTCCGATAGTGTTATATACAGCCGTGAAAGTCTTATCTGCGTTGGTCTCATCGAGTTCTCCGTGAAATTCAAATATCTCAACAGAACCGACACTTTTCTTCTTGATATCAATAGGAGTATTCATACAAATATTTTACATTAGAAAACTAAATACGCTGGTATTATAGCAGTTTTACCCTTTCTTTGCAAATTTATTGCAAAAAATTCTTTTTTCCATAGGCTGGTAAAAATCCTTCATGTATGTATAATTAAAAACTTATTGTATGTTTTCTCCCCATATCCTCAAAATAACCGATAATTTCCCAGAAAATATCAAACAAGATATCGATAATATCATACATACTCTTAACTATAGTCCTATCTGGCAAACAATAGAATGGCAAATCATGTTATGAGAAACAGGATATACGAATAAAAGTTTTTTCGTCTGAGTATATGAGGAAACGAAACTCATTTCTTACGCACTCGTAGAAAAACGAGATATTGGATGGTGACAAACTGGATTCTTCTGTATCGGCGGACCGATTATAGAGGATGAAAGTTCCACTTCCCTGCTCTCAAAAACTCTTCAAGAACTTTCTCTCCAGGAAAATGTTGTATTTATCCAAATCGAACCACTTTCTCCGAGTATTCTCCCAGATTTTAAAACAGATTCTTACAAAGATTTCATAGAAAAACATACCGCTCTTATTGATCTCACACAGGACGATGAATCGATTCTCGCTCGAATGAAACCAAAAGGACGGTATAATATCCGAGTAGCAGAAAAATCGAACGTGGAAGTAGAACAAGTTTCGTATAACGAAGAAAATCTTGATATATTTTATTCTCTTCTCGGAGAAACACTGGAACGCGACGGATTTGCGGCAAATTCCCGAGAATATTTTCAAACCTTTCTTCAGTATCTCGAAACATACAATCTCGGTGGACTCTTCTTTGCGAAAAGAGAAGAGGAAGTAATCGCTGGTGGAATCTTTGTATTCTACAAAAAAACAGCACTTTACTACTACGGAGCATCGAGTTCCGACAATGCCAAGAGAAAATATATGGCAAGCTATCTATTGCAATGGAGGGCACTGGAAGAAGCAAAAAAAAGAGGATGTGAAATCTTCGATTTTCTCGGAATCAGTAGTCCAGATGAGTCAAATTCTCATCTCGCTGGAGTGACTGATTTCAAACTCAAACTCACCAACGAAACTAAGCAATGGCCAGAATCTCAGATTCTCGTACTGAAGAAATATATGTATATACTTTTGAAAATGAAAAAAGTGGTAAAAATATGGAGAAATACCATCTCTCGATTGTAATAAATAAGAGCTACTTACTCAATTCCACCCATTTTTTCTCACCTAACCAACCGTAAAAAGCCTTTGTTGTACTGAGTCTAACGGATTTCTATTGATGTGTTTTCTTGGATCCTTTTTAGGTCGTTTGTAGAGTTGTTCCAGACAGTGAGAGATGAAGGTAATAATGGAGTTACGATTCATCGTAAGTCCGAGTCTCCGTGTAAATTTTTCAAACTTCTTGGTAAACTCTTTTCCGACTCGA
>MNYO01000075.1 GCA_001873165.1 Candidatus Gracilibacteria bacterium CG2_30_37_12 | reverse complement strand
TAGAAATTGCCGGTCGTCAAGCGTAGTGTAGCGAGAAATTCGCGTAATACCCCGTTAGCTTGCTACGGGGATAGCGAATTTCAGGCAATTTCCTTTATTTTATGTCTATGCAATTAAAAATCATTCCTCAGAAAGATATCCCAGATTATAAACAAGCTCTTCTGGAATTTCATGATCCAGAAAATAAAAGACCACAGGAATATTGGAAATCCCTTCGATACTCTAGCTATATTGTTGCGGCTTTTGAGGATGAAAAGATTATCGGAGCAAGTCGAATTATTACCGATTTCTACATGTGTGCGATGATTTTCGATGTATTAGTACATCCAGACCATCGTAAACAAGGAATTGGGGGAAAGATTATGGAGAGAACAGTGGAATTTTGCAGAGAGAATCATATCAAAAATGTAAGTCTCGTAACAGATCCATCCTATGAATGGCTTCCAGATTTTTACAAGAAATTCGGATTTGAGATTGATAACTTAAAAGGAGTGTATATGATACTCGGGAGATAAATTACTTATATAATATTTCTCATGCAAACCACCTCTCATTTTATTGGACTCAAATTGAAAATAGGGATTTTATCGGACCTTTTTGTTCGCTTACAAACGGTTCTTGGAGATGATTTTACTGCTCTAGAATTTCAAAATATCCTCTCTCTATATATCACTTTATTTTATCTCCCAAAAGAATTATCCTCTCGTGAAATAAATAAGATTCGAGAAATACTCCCCAACCTATCTGTAAGTTCATTAGATTCTGGATTACAAGGTTTGGAATATTTTTGAAATATAGATACTCAGAAACTTTGTTGTCTTATTCCAAACGCAACGCAACTCACTGTCTGGAACGCACTTTTGAGGAAAACTTTTCCCGAATACTTGCATATTTCAGATAATTCGTATCCTGTATTTGTTCCGCATATTACTCTTTTTAAAATTCGAAATGGAGACATATTTCATCTTATGTGCGAAGCATTGGAGTTTATTATAAAAGAAGAAATAGAAAAACTTTCATCTGTGAATATATACGAATCCGTTGGTATATTTGCAGTAAATTCGAAGTTTCATCCTGAGATTCAAGTGGAATTATTGTAAGAAAATTATTATTAAAAATATTCTATGCTCACACCTCTCGCATCTCTTCTCCGTCCCCATTCCATCGATGATATCGTCTGACAGGAACATCTTTTTAGTACTGGGCGACCGCTCAGGAAGTATATAGAATCGGGACATATTCCCTCTATGATACTCTGGGGTCCTCCTGGTTGTGGAAAGACGAGCATTGCATCGGTGGTATCTAAGTCTATTGATGCGGACTTCTACCATCTCTCGGGAGTGCTTTCCAAGAAAGAAGATCTCATGAAGATTCTCGTGAAGGCGAAGAAAAATTACTCCGAAAATAGGGCGACCATTCTCTTTCTTGATGAGATTCATCGTTGGAATAAAGCTCAGCAAGATACTCTTCTTCCTTTTGTTGAAAAAGGAGTCATCACCCTCATCGGAGCTACAACAGAGAATCCAAGTTTTACTGTCAATAATGCGCTTATTTCTCGGGCTCGTGTGTATATTTTGTGGGCTATTTCTGAGGAACAGATTGTTAAATTTCTGGAGCAAAATATGAAGATAATTCAGGAACGATATAATGAGATTATTTTCTCTTCTGAATCTTTGAAACTTATCGCATCACTCGGAGATGGAGATCTTCGTTCTACTTTGAATCTCCTCGAAGCGGCTTGTATTTTACAAGGGAAATGAGAACTTACCAGAGAAAGTATTTTGGAAGCAGGAACCAAGCCTCTTATGTACGACCGAGATGGCGAGGAACATTATAATCTTATTTCTGCGATGCATAAATCCCTTAGGGATTCTGACGGAGATGCAGCGATTTATTGGATTGGTCGTATGCTCGCTGGAGGAGAAGACCCTCGATATATTGCAAGACGTATGATTAATTTCGCTTCGGAAGATGTTGGGCTTGCAGATCCACTCGCGATGATTATAGCAAATAGTGTGTACGATATTTGCGAGAAAATGGGTATGCCAGAATGTGGATTACCCATGTATAAACTTGCCTACCATCTCGCAGCCGCTCCCAAAGATAATTCTGTTTATATGGCTATGCACGCGATGCAAAAAGATGTCCGTGAATTTGGAAACTTGCCCGTTCCGCTTCATCTCCGCAATGCTCCGACGAATCTCATGAAAGAGGCAGGGTATGGGAAATGATACGAATACGCTCATAATCTAAGCGACAAAAAAAGCTCTCAGGAACATTTTCCTGAGAGACTCAAAGGGCGGAAGTATCGAGGATAATTTTCTCAATATAAATATTGCTTATTTCACTTTATGAAATAAAATCCATCCAGTACTTTTTTCTCGTCAAAAAACCACTATGAATAAATTTTTTCTTTTCATCTCACTTTTTCTTATAAGTATCTCCAGTGTTTCTGCTGGATCTTTTGTCTATCCACTGGATCAGATTGCTAAACCTGCTTGTCGTTTTTCCAATTGGAATACACTCGATAGTGGTTGTAAGATGCCTATTCCACATATTTCGGGTGCCGACTATGCGAAATACAAGAATAATACGGAATATCGTCGCATCTATTCGGTACTTTGGGGATCAACCTATGATTATGGTTGGGATGTGGGATATGGAAGTCACGAATGAGTCGATATTGCTACAGCACAAGGAACACCCGTGCTTTCTATCGGAGAAGGAGTTGTTATAAATGCAGGCTGGCAGGCTGGATGGGGAAATGTTATTTCCATAAAACATACGCTTTCAGATGGGAAATTGATATTTTCCGATTATGCACATCTTTCGAAAATACTTGTAACAAAAGGGGGTATCGTACATGCAGGTGATATTATCGGAGAAGTTGGAAACATAGGGAATTCCTATGGGAATCATCTGCATTTTCAGATTGATACTACTGATCAGTCGCACCCGTATTATTATGTCACTTGTGGAAAATGAAAAGATCCGATTGCTGTTGTGAATCAAGGACTTTGTCGGGATTGGCTGACAGCAAATACTATTGATCCCATCGCTTTTCTGGAGAATGGAACCATTACTACCACCGCTGCCGTGCAAGTACTGCAAGATAAATCCAAGACAGCACCAAAGATAGAACAAAAATCCATCAAAACTCGTGAACAGATTTTGGAGGAAGAAATAGGAGAATTCTTCAAAGATCATAGTCTGTCTGTGAGTCTTGGAATCCCTGGAAATAATATCGAAGTTGGAAGGACTTATACTGCACAGATTCATGTGAATTATCGCAACCGACCATTTACAGGAAGTTTGCCAGCAGAATGACTTGTGCTTTCTTATGACAAATCTGGAGTAAAACTTTTTCCAGACACGATTATCGCTATCGAGAATGGAGTACGGGATTTTCAGATCACGGGAGTGAAATCCGGGAAACATGGAATCAGTTTCAAAATCGGGAAACTGGTATTTCTTTCAACAAGTGTTAATGTTTATAAGAAAAGTGAAATGACTTCGCCAGAACAAGGAATTATTCTCCAAAATACTTCCATAGTTCTTGGAGATGAGAAACTTTCGGCTGTCGTATTTCGAACAAAATATGCTTCTAATCAAATCGATATACCATATAATGGTCGTTATATTATCAAATCTCTCACAGGAAAAGCGAAGTTCTGTAATGTTTCCAATCGTCAGATTCGGAAATGTGCCACTAGTGAACTGGTAGAGGAATTAGAATTCGGATACGAAGATACTTACAGGGGTGTGCTTTTGGCAAATATTCTCCCTTTTGATTATATGCCGATAAGTCTTGTTATAGTAAAAAAAGATACCAATAAAACTCTTGCAAAAAGTCCTACGGATATTCTCATAACGAACCCGAAAGGGATCGATAAAACCTATATTTATTTCACAGAAACTATCAGTGCTCTCAAGCAAGGACTTATGAAACCAAATTCTGGATATATTCTCCAAGATCGGGACTTGATAGGAAAACAGGCAAAAGAACTGATACAAAATACACTCGCTCATCTATTTCTCAAGGCAGGAAATGACCAAGTGAAAAAGCAACAGATTTTCATGAAGATGAAAGATTTTGAAGTGCGGATAAAAACTATAGATGATTATAAGAAAATATCTCGATCGGAATTTGCAGGATTGGTTGTAGAAATCATAGACGGCTCGCCCATTATAAATGCCGATAAAAAGTGGCTTGATGAAACAGGAGAATACAAAGATATGATGACAACATTACGAATTCGGTATAATTTTACTTGGAAAGATCAGTTTGCTGAGCGATATTTTCAGGGAGATAAAAGTATTACGGTGGGTGAGAGTATGTATATGATAGAAAGGATTCTTTAAGTCCCCTTCCATTTCCCCACTTTTTAAATACAATCCCGCAGAATTCCACCTTCAACAAGAAGGGGAGTATATATTTTCAAAATAATTTTTCATGCTGAATCCATCACAACAACTTGCCGTCGATCATCTGACTGGACCGCTCTTAATCCTTGCTGGGGCATGAGCTGGAAAAACCCATACTCTGACGGAGCGTATCACCACGATGATACAAGATCGTGGCATCGCTCCAGAGAGTATTCTCGCAGTTACATTTACCAATAAAGCAGCCAAGGAAATGCGTGAGCGATTGGGGAAGAAACTTGGTCGTGATACTACCAATATGAGTCCATATCGCTCTATGAACTTTCCACTTGTGGGAACTTTCCACTCGGTGGGGATTTTTTTCCTCCGATCTTTTATCGAACATATTGGATATGACTCAAAATTTGTTATTTACGATGAGGATGATAAGACGAAACTTATAAAATCTCTTATAAAAGCAAGAAATCTGGATGAAAAAGAAATTACGCCAAGAGCGGTAATTGGAGCTATTAGTCAGGCAAAAAACCAGGGCCTTCCAGCAGCGAAATACGATACGATTGTAAATAATTATTTCGGGTCGATGGTACGCGATATTTATATAGATTATGAAAAGGCACTCCGCGAGAATAATGCTCTCGATTTTGATGATATTCTCCTCAGAACTCATGAACTCTTACAAATCCCTGAGGTACTAGAAAAACTCCACAATAAGTACGAGTATATATTTGTCGATGAGTATCAAGATACCAATGATATTCAGTACAAAACCATCAAACTTCTCGCGAGTAAATTCGGAAATCTTTCCGTCGTGGGAGATGATTGGCAGGGAATCTACGGTTGGCGAGGAGCGAATATTAAAAATATTCTCTCATTCCAGAAGGATTTTCCAGGCGCAGTTGTAGTAAAATTGGAACAAAACTATCGTTCTACCAAGACAATTATTACTGGAGCCAATGCGGTTATCAAGTGTAATAAAGAAGCGCTCGACAAAACGCTTTGGACCGATAATGCCGAAGGAAATAAAATTCTCCTTATCGAAGCGATTAGTGAAAAACAGGAAGCGGAACTTATTATGAAAGAGATTAAAGAGAGCGACCAAGATTTGAGTAAGTGGGCAATTCTCTACCGAACCAATAGTCAGTCGCGACTTATAGAAGAGGCTCTTATTCGAGGGGGAATTCAGTACAAAATCTATGGAGGAGTTCGGTTCTATGAGCGAAAAGAAATCAAAGATATCCTCGCATATATGCGATTGATTTTCAATCCGCTCGATACCATGAGTCTTCGGCGTATTATCAATGTACCGAGTCGAAAAATCGGAGAAAAAAGTGTAGAAACATTCCTTCATTATGTGCATAATTTTCATGCTCCATTTTCTGATGTCATAGAATGAATTGATGAAATGGATGAACTTACTCCGCAAGCTCGTCGGGGGATTACTGGATTTGGTGCTCTTTATAATGAATTGACAATATACTTACAAAATCATTCCATAAAAGAAATGATGGAGGAGCTTATTAAACGAACGCAGTATATTGATTATCTTCGTCATGAATACGGAGAAACGGAAAGTGAATCAAAAGAAGAGAATCTGAAAGAATTTGCCAATATGGCGTCGAGATATGATGGACTGGATAGTCGAGAAGCTCTTATGATGTTTCTGGAAGATATTGCTCTTATAACCGATTCCGATCGAGATGAACCAGGACAGAATAATTTTGTTTCTATGATGACTATCCATTCATCCAAGGGATTGGAATTTGAAAATGTGATTATCGCCGGAGCGGAGGAAGGATTATTTCCTCATTCACGAACTCTTATGGAGCCAAAAGAAATCGAGGAAGAACGACGACTCATGTATGTTGCTATGACTCGTGCAAAGCATACATTGACTATTACACGTGCTCGAGAACGGTATACTTTTGGGAATTATTCAGCGAATCCTGCTTCGAGATTTTTGAAAGAGATTCCAGAGGAATACATAGAGCGAAAAGAAATAGTGGTCAAAAACTTCTTCGGAAATCTGGGAAATACTTCCTATCCAACTTTTGATACACCGTCTCATGATGGTATTCAAAAACCAGCAGAAAAAAAGAGATCAGTGACCTCAAATGATCCAAGTTCCTTTTTTCTCGGGGAACGAATTCGTCATGTGGAATTTGGAACAGGAACGATCGTGAGTATCTCAGGTCCGATTGCAGAAATTGCTTTTAGTGCTGGGAAGGGGATCAAGAAAATGCACCTTGGTATCGCTCCGATTGAGAAAGAAGCTTAGATTTTCTTAGTAAGAGGAGTAATGGAAATAGTTACAGAATGGACAAAATCTTGTATTCTCCATATGTTTTCTATAGCCAGTTTTTCTGCTTCTCATTCACGTTCTCTATCAAGAAAATCCTCATCCTCTGCTATTTCTTTGAGTGCTTCTGGAGGAATGGATACTTGCGTAGTTCACTCGGAGATATTCACTACCTGATTACAGATATCCGTTGTAAATATTCCTCGTGCCATGAAATAAGAATTGCGTGATCTCTTTAAGAAATTCATCGTTTCTCTTTCTGCAATTCTTTCGTTTTCATCCCCTCATTGTTTGAGATTTTTTTTCAAATTCATTCATAGTAAAAGTTATAGTATTATTACAAGGATTTAATTGTATTCAATGTATCTATTCTTCAAAATAGGAATTATTTTCAGGCTTTTTCACTCTGCAGACGAATTTTCTCCGTCTTTATTTTGATATATATTCTTGCAGTTTCAAGTGCCTGTGTGATATAATCTTTTTTTAATTGATAGACTCTGTCTGGATTACTTTTTGTTTTGATGATATTAAAATACTCTATATGATTTTGTGTGAGATATGCCCATATGGGCATGGGAGAAAAAGAACATATATCTCTTTGTTGTGCGAAAAGAATTTTGAATTCTCTAAACTGCAATCATTGTTTTGGTTCAGGAATATCGGTTAAATAGAAAATTATGTGTGGTTAAAAATACAAGTTGTTCTCTTATCTAAGGCACCCAAGTATCAACTTTTATATTTCTCGCTAAATTTGGCTTGTTTTTGACTAATTTAC
>MNYO01000112.1 GCA_001873165.1 Candidatus Gracilibacteria bacterium CG2_30_37_12 | reverse complement strand
TTGTAAAATGAGAGGGATTTTTAGTTTTCAATTTTGGTTAAATAGAAAATTATGTGTGGTTAAAAATACAAGTTGTTCTCTTATCTAAGGCACCCAAGTATCAACTTTTATATTTCTCGCTAAATTTGGCTTGTTTTTGACTAATTTACCCCCTTATCTGCCCTCTGGAAGCGGGGTGAAGTAGTCAAAACAGCCACACACTTTTTGCCATTATGCCTTAAATATCCAACCACCTCATCCATTTCTATAACGGAGCCTATTATCATACACTAAAGATTATGAAATTCAGAAATGGGTGTCTTTTTTGCTTTTTCAATCGATGCGATAATTTCTGGAGTAATTTCATCCTCTGCAAGCTCGTAGAGTCCATCATTAATATTCTCATCTTGAGACATAATGGGATTCACCTCAAACACTGGCCTCGAGTGGACCATAACAATATATCGAATATTTTTCTCTTGTGATATCTTCCATATTCGAGAAAAATTTTTTCTATATTCATTGAGAGTAATGAGTTGAGTGGTCATATTATTTTGTACATAAAAAAATACATATTCCTGTGCAAGGATATGTATTTTCTCAAAGAATGCAAATTTATTTCACCACTAATACTTTTAAGATTCATGAATTTTGACCCTGAAGTCGCACCTTCTTCCCAACTTCAAAATCAGGAGTTTCTGATACTTCATCAATCAAATAATCTACTCCGTCTATTTTCACTTTCCAATCTGTCCCGATTCGTTCCAAATGAAATATTTTTCCAATATGAGCATCGAGTCCTGATTTAAACCCTGGAGTATTTGGTTGAAGCCATTTTGGCAAGAAATAAGCAAAAAGTGCAGAGATGATTACAAGGATAACTCCTTGTACAATCGTTATCGTAACATCCCCTGTAATATATACATAGAGTGCGAGAATAAAACAAGTAATACTAATAGAAAGTCCGTAAAATGTAGCCGTCAGCATTTCAATAAGAAGAAAGAAAACTCCGGAAGCAAGGTAAATATAGAAGAGGTTGGACATAAAGAAAAATTAAGAAATAATTCAAAAGGTAATCATTGTAATTCTTTTCTATAAAATCCGACTATGACTTACACATTATATATATAATTCCCAAAACAATTATCGCAACAGTACTTCATGGAATGATTGCATTCATATACTCATTCTTCCATAAAAAGTAAGAAAGATATCCTATACTTAATAGGAACATTAGCAGCATGGTAAAATAAATAATCATAACATCTCCCATACCAGCCCAACCTGATGGATGAGATGAACTTAATACATAGAGAACAAATATATTATAAATAACCATTACAGAAAAGAATAAATATTTGAAAAATAAAAATATATATAAAAGTATAATTTGCATTATTTTGAATAATTATTTATAGATTTCTTATCTTCTCAGATTTATGAATTCTTGATTATATATAAATTTCCTTATTTTATTTCCCCAGTCCATTTATATTTACAAATGGTATATTGCTACTCGTAACCTGTGGAAGTATCCCATTCCACTTTTCCAGAGCTCGAAGCTGAAGAACTTCTGGATTGGACTTAAGTGCTTCGGACTCGACTCGCATCGCCTCTGCCTTTCCTTTTGCCTCCACTATCCTTTGTTCTGCCTCGAATTTGATTCGTTCGAGTTTGTTCTTGGAAGCGAGAGCATCCTGTTCCGCGGTTACTTTGGATTCGATAGCCGTATTGAATGATTCGGAAAAGTTAAAGTTAACGATGTTCACATCGTCGACGTTTATTCCCCATACCGAGAGCTTGTCAGTCAGGAGTTTCTTCATCTCTGCTCGCACGATTTCTCGTTTACCGATAAGCTCTTCAGCAGTAAACTTCGCCGTGGAAGCCTTTATCGATTCCTGAATCGCCGGATCGATAAGTTTATCCTTGTAGTCAATTCCTATTTCCTGGTATATCTTTCCAGCCTCTTTCGGAAGAATATGAAAATTGAGAGCCACCACTGCATGAACCGCCTGCAAATCTTTGGATGCTGCAGTCGCCTCTGTCTGCTCCTTTTGTACTTTTACATCGATTTTCTTCACTTCCTCGATCAAAGGAATCTTGAAATAAAGTCCTTCGTTATATACCGTACTTGTAACCGCACCGAAACGAAGGAGAATTCCTCGTTGTCCAGCACCAATCGTACCGAAAGCTCCATTTAGGATGATGAGTCCTATAATAATCACAACCGTCCAGATAGTAGTTTTCTTCAAAAGATTTCAGATAAATGCAAACATAAAAAGAAGAGATAAAAAATAAGATTAATTACACTTTTTATCGATTTTTACAACAGTCACATTGGGTGTTGCCGTAAAAATTCAAGCACTATCCCTATATCAATAAGTATTTTTAGAGTTACTTGATATTCAATAAAGCACACCAGTAGTAAGTATTTCTCATAAATATTTACTACTTATAACATATGGATGACCGACTGCTGTAAGACTATTAAGCCATGCATAGTTTGAGTCATTCTGGAGTGTCATATTAAATTTATACTCACAATTCACATCAAAATCGGTAGTATCAGTAAGCGGAACATTTTCCCAAACCCCTCATTTATTCACACAAACTGGAGTTCCTGATGAAGTAAAAGATTTTATTACACCACTTCCAGTACACCCCGTAAATATATTATTAAAATAATTCATAAACTTTCCTCAAGAAACTTCTCCTGTCGTAGGGGTATTAGGATAGTTTATAATTGCAAATACAACACCCCCCCGCAATGATTATTATGAGACTTAATATTTGAAAAAAAATATTTTTTCCAAGATTTTGAATAAATAACTTCATAAGAATATATTAAAGTTTAAAAAACTACTTTATCCCAAAAGTTTTACTAATACTGGTGAGTATATCACTATCAAGAATATATTTCGTATTCCCCCCGGAGAGAGAGTTCTGGATGACACTCAACTGTTCTTTTACGACTGCCTGTCCTTTGAAGAACTCTTGTGCGGCGTTGGATTTTAACTCCAGTGATTTAGCATCCGCTTCGGCGATAGCAATAGTCGCTTGTGCTTTTCCCTCTGCCTGGAGGATTTGAGACTGACGATCCCCTTCTGCCTGAAGAATCTTGGATTGTTTATCTCCTTCATTCTTGGTAATCTGAGACTGTTTGTATCCTTCTGCTTCGAGGATAAGAGCTCGTTTTTCTCGTTCCGCTTTCATCTGCTTGCTCATACTATCCTGGATATCTTTGGGTGGTTCGAGTTTCTTGATCTCGACACGCATTACTTTCACTCCCCATTTTCCTGTTTCACGATCAAGAGATTCAAGAAGTCGAGCATTGATATTATCTCGGTTAGAAAGAGTTTCATCGAGCGCCATAGTTCCGAGAACCGAACGAAGATTCGTTTGTGCAAGACTTACGACTGCGAGAAATACATTAGAGATTTCATACTGGGCTTTTGCTGGATCATTAATCTGAATGTAAACGATTCCATCAACTGCCACTCCAACATTATCTTTTGTAATAATCTGCTGTTCTGGAACAGTAATAACCTGCTCACGAATATCAATCTTTCGAAGTGTTTGTACTCCGGGGATGAGAAAAACAATACCAGGACCAACGGTATCAGTATATTTACCGAGAAATTCTCTAAGTCCCACTTCTCCTTGAGAGATTTTCTTGATAAACATCGGTATGACCACTGCTAGAACAACAAGGAGGATAATAAGGTTATTCATACGAAAAGATTGATTAAAATATAAAAACGGTATAATCGTATGCAATATACTTCCAAAGTCAAAAAATAAATGAAAGTAAACATCACTACCATCGGCTGAGGAACAGGAACTTTCAATGTTCTCTACGGTCTCAAAAAAAATGAAAATTACAATCTCGCTGCGATTGTATCAGTTTCTGACTCTTGAGGAAGTACTGGAGAAATCCGTGACCAGTTTGGAATACTCCCTCCTGGAGACATTCGGCGTGCGATTGTTGCTCTTTCAGAAGACACGGGGATTGTCCGAAAACTTTTCGAGTACCGATTCAATGCAGGAAATAGAATTGCTGGTCATACCATCGGAAACCTTCTATTGACTGCACTTACCGATATAACAGGAAGCTTTGAAAAAGGAATCCAGGAACTTTCTGATATGTTCGATGTTCGTGGGAAAGTCATTCCCGTGACACTCGATGATACACAACTCGGAATAATTCTCGAAGATGGAACAGAAATTATCGGAGAAACCAATATCGATATACCAAAGCATAATGCCAATCTTGAAATTCGAGAAGCATTTCTCGTTGGAGGAGGGGAACTTAATCATCGTGCCAGAGAAGCACTGGTAAATTCAGACTATATCATCGTCGGACCAGGAGATCTTTATACAAGCATCGTACCGAATCTTCTCGCGACTGGTATGCGTGAAGCGATACAAAAATCGAAAGCGAAGATGATATATATTTGCAATATCATGACGAAATATGGAGAAACTAATAATTTCGAAGTCGAAGATTTTGTAAATGTCATCGAAAAATATATCGGGGAAAATGAAATCGACTATGTTCTCGTGAACAATGCTCCCATCGGAGAAGAACTTATACTCAAATATAAACAAGAGGAGAATAAACAACCAGTTCGTATTACTGATATGAAACTATTTGCAAATGTTCCCTATAAGATTATAGAACGAGATGTAGTAAATGAACAAGATTATATCCGTCATGATCCCGAAAAACTTTCAAAAGTCATCTCTGATTTTGTCGAAGGATGGATTAAGTAACACCTTAGTTTTACATGAAACCAAGCATTATTTTTAAAAATCTTTATATGAATAAATCTATATCAGAAACAAAAACCTCAGAGAAAAAGATTATTAAAGAAGTTTCTTTTGTAGAAAAAGGACTTCTCCTGAATTCCCTCACACAACAAGAACTCTTGAAAACTACCAAGGATCTTAATAAGACCATTAAAGAACTGACAAAAACTCTCAAAGTTCTCGAAAAACATGAATTTTTGACACTTCATAAAAATAAATGGAAGCTCATCGGATATAACATACTTCTCGGTATGCTCTTCGCCATAGGGACAGTACTTTGATTCTTACTCCTTTCTTGGCTCACATTCAACTTCTTTAAAGACTCTACTATTCTTAATCAATTCGTACAAAATCAGCTCAAAGTACGTCAATTTGATATAGGAGATATCCGAGAAAAAGTAAGAAACGATCTTTCCAAACCAGCCATACAAACGGGAAGTAAAGTACAAACAGGAAGTGGTCAAGAATAATTTTAGAAAAACCTCATTCATAACGAATGAGGTTTTTCTTTTACTTTTTTCTATTGTATCGCCTTCCATTCTGCTTCTGTCTTCACAAGATTGAGTTGTTTCATAAGATTGGTTCCAGAATCCGGAAGAACCACCGTTACATTTTTAATAAGTGCTTGTTTATTATTGATGAGTGTATCGAGAAAAACCTTATTATAGTTATTGAGAATCTGATAAGTAGAAATAAATTTCCCTATAAATACTAAATAGGTACGAGCATACGTATTTTTCTGTTTTTCTGCAAGATACTGGTTAATGAGTTCCTCAGTTTTATCGTAATCAAGATTTTTATAAGCAGCAGTCATACTCACTTTAATGTTCTCAATCGCCAAATCAGAAGTAGTTACGGTTCATTGAAGTTCTGTTACTTGTGCAGAAAGGATGGAAAGATAGGAATTAGTCGATGCATAACGGTATTTCAACTGATCGAGAAAACTTGCGAGCATTGTTTCTCTATCAGTTGAGGAATCAAGAAGTGTATTTACATCTGTTTTCAAAACATTCAAATATTCATTGGCAGCTACCATATTGCTCGATATGAGTTTCTTGCGACCAACACTAGTGTCTGCAAGCATCTCCCCTACTGGCATAACTTCTGTATAAAGATTAATAGGAGTATTTTGTTTTTCCTTTTCATGAAGACCGATATTCATAGCGATTGCCACTCCCGTATTCCCAAGATAGGGAACATTTGCCCGCTGAAATTTTCCATCATTTCCAGCCGCATAAGTACTACTTCCACCACTCAAAGAGGAAACATAGGTAAATATGAGATTGATGAGAAATGAAAGAACGATACCAAGGAGAAGTACCTTTTTCGTAAAATCTTTTATCTCTTTCTGAAGAGCCATAGAGAATTGGTTAAAATCTAGACAATAGAGTAATTAATTACTCTGGAGTATAGTCCCAAAGTCTTTTTTTGCAAATATATTTTATGAGGTATATAGATAGTGAGTTTTTATTTTGTCGTGTTGTAAAGTCTCTGAATCTCAATATCGGAAAGAGCTCTGTTATAAATGCGGACTTCGTCGATAGAACCATTGAAAAATCCATTACTATCAGTAGTTGTTCTTGCTCACATTGAGAATATATTTGTTGACAAATCAATCTGTCATGGATACAGAATCCCTGTGGAAAATAAATTTACTCCATCAATATATACTTTAAGTTGTCCATTTCATCTATTAAACACTAAATTATGCCAAGTATTATTATCAATAGGAAAATCAATCAAATCAACTGGTCATGATATTCATTGATTTCTCACTGCATATCTCCATAATCCATTTCATAAATTTGCCAAAATAAATCCATTTGACCAATTTCAAAATTGATGATTTGTAAAAATTCTTGGTCCAGAACTTGTACTACCTATTTTTACAAAACAACTGAATGTGAAATCTGTAACAATCGCATTTATTTGTCCAAGTTCAAAATACCACTTTCCTCCATCAAAATACGTAGACTTTCCATGATATCACGGCTGAATAATATTGAGAGATGTATTGTTTATGATTCTTGATGTAGAATCATTATATGAATAGTCTTTGAGTGATAATACAGTTCCATTTTGGATTATCGTTTCCATATCCCAATAACCCAAAAGATTTGTATCATACTTTGAAATATTCTTTCCATCAGGTGAATAAGTAGTAATGGCCGTTATAAGAGAAGTTCCACTTCCACTCACTCTATCATTCGTTTTATTTCCAAACACTGCAGTGTATCCAGTATTTGTTAAAACAACATCTACTCCAGTTCCACTTTCTTGCACTGGTTGATTCTTGGTACTTCCTGTTCCATTGTCAAGAAGAATACCCAGTGAATCTCCAATGGTTTTTGGATATCTCTTACTATAATCAGAAGTAACAGAAGCGTTAGCTTCTGGAATAAAGCTACTCCAGAGTACTGCCTTTCAGGTAGCCTCACCCCAACCCTCTCCCAGAGGGCGAGGGAGAATGGAATTCATTGCTATTACACTATTCCCATCTTCCAAGAAACTCATAGCTTGCATCTTGGTTTGAGTTGCATTGGTAGAGTAGGTAGTGTATATGGTAGAGTCAAGAGGATCTATGGTTCCGTTTTGTGAAAGTTTAGCAATAGAACTTACTTGGTCTTTGGCGAATCATTGGTATCATATGAGAGTACCTGATGCTGTTATATTTACTGAGTTCTCTGGGAGAGGATACTTACCTGATTTGATTTGAAATATATCTAATCACTTCTTTAAATTAGTAAGGTTCTCTATTCTATTAGCATCTCTGGCAGAAGATTGGAAA
>MNYO01000031.1 GCA_001873165.1 Candidatus Gracilibacteria bacterium CG2_30_37_12 | reverse complement strand
TCTTATACCCCGCTGCTTGCGGCGTGGGATTCCACTCTTCCTATTCTAACTACTTTTTAGAAATTGCCGGTCGTCAAGCGTAGTGTAGCGAGAAATTCGCGTAATACCCCGTTAGCTTGCTACGGGGATAGTGAATTTCAGGCAATTTCCTTTATTCAGGGTTTTTTTATTGACTTTTTTCCGAAAATTCATACTCTACCTACCAATTGGTAGACAACTTTTTCCGAAAAGAAAACGGCGAGGTAAGTCGCCGTTAAAGGGTTAGAGAAGTTGAGAATAATACAACTGTGTCTTTCCAGATGTAGCATGTACATTCCCATCCGCATCTATTTCCATTCCATGACTCACATACGGTCCGGATTCAAGTAACGCTCGATTTACGGACCTCGAATATGTTGGACCCCTGGATAGTGCATTATGCCTTTTTAGAATCCTACTTATTGCAAGACCTATCAAGAGACACAAAATCCCCACCGCACATAAAATTATGTTCATTTTGTTCTCCATGTAAGAAATTGAACTCTGTATTTATATTCATAAACCCATGCAAGTCAAATGCTTTCAAATTTCACCAGGTTTTTCCTCGAGAATCGCAAGATTACAATTACTCTAATCGTCATCATCGCTCTTTTCTGAGGACTTGCATACATCCTTCTCCCGAAGCAGTACAATCCATCAATTGTGGCTCCCGCTTTCAATGTGGAAGTTCCGACTCCTGGGTATACGAGTGCCGAAGCGAGTCAGTTTGTCGCGAAGTCTATCGAGAATAAAATTAAAGAACTTCAAGGAGTGGATAAAATATATTCGTACAGCATGGATGGTTTTGCTTCTGTTATGGTGGCTTTTAAAGTGGGAGTAAATCAGGAAGTTGCGAAGACACGACTCTATGACAAGATGTATTCGAACTATGATTTGCGTCCGTTGGGAATAGTCGATGTGAAGATTAAATCTATTGATCCAGAAGATTTGCCACAAGTTTCCTTTGCTTTGACCTACTCGGGAACAGATTTGGACACGATGCGTACGGGGAAATATCTCCGCAATATCGCAACGACAATCCGTGAAGAACTCAAGCAAGTTCCCGGAACGACAGTTATGGATATACTGGGTGGATATAGGAATGATATCTCCATAGAACTTGATCGCAAAAAAATCGAGGCAGCAGGTCTCGATATGGGGCAGGTTATACAACAAATTTCCACGAGTTTTGTACACGGGACGGTTGGGGATGTATATAGTCCTGATGGGAAAATATCCGTATCACTCAATACGGAATTGAGTACTATTGAGGCGGTTCAAAATTTGCCGATAGTAAATACTTCTAGCTCCAAGATATATCTCCGAGATATCGCAAATATTCGTGTCGGTCCGATGGATATTACTTCTCATTATTCTTTTGCAGAGAAACCCCTATCAGATGAGGGTGGTAGTGAAAACACCGTATTTATCGGAATTGCGAAACTGAAAGGTACGAATTCCGTAGTGGTAGTGGACGCAATCCTCCAGAAAATGGAGGAAATTAAAAAAACGCTCCCAAAAAATATCACTATTCATACGATTCAAAATGAAGGAGAAACCGCTCGTGAGGCGACTAATGAACTTATGCTCCATCTTTTTGTGAGTATCGCTATCGTTTTTGTTATCCTCGTGATATTTCTCGGACTTACCGATGCAATCAATGCGGCTTTTTGTATCCCGATGGTTCTCGGAATCGTATTTATCGTAGCACTTATTCTCGGTCTCGACATTAATCGTATCACTCTTTTTGCACTCATTCTTTCGCTCGGGATATTGGTCGATGACTCTATTGTTATGGTGGAAAATAATTCTCGCCATCTCGCAATGATGGCACGAACAGGGCGAACGAAAATTGAGGCGATTCTGGATTCTGTTCGGGAGGTGGGAGTGAGTATTGTCTTTTCGACCATTACCCGTGTAATGTCCTTTGTGGCGATGTTTGCGGTAACGGGGATGATGGGGGATTATATGAAACCGATTCCAGTTTTTGCTTCTATCGCGCTCATTGCTTCACTTTTCGTGGCGTTTAGTTTGAATCCATTTCTCGCTATCACTCTTCATAATGACAAGAAAAGCGGGAGTCATGAGCACAAAGAAGGGAAATTCCTTGCTTGGTACGGACGACTTCTCGGGAAATATATTTCCCCGAATGACAAAACTGTGAAAAAACGTCGAATGTTGAAACTCGGATTTTGGCTCGCACTTTTTGCGATTTTGACTGCTCCGATTTTGCTCGATGTATTCAAAGCTCGAATGCTCCCAAAAGCCGATAAGAATCAAGTCTATCTCTGGGTGGATGCTGAACGAAATAGTACTGCCGAACAAGTACAAAAAATAGGAGAGGATGCAAGTAATTTTCTTCTTTGTAAGATAGAGAAAACACCAAAAGAATTGTGTCTTGCAGAAAATATCAGCACTTCTTCATGAGATCGTTTCCTCGGAGATTTCGCCAATCTTTTTCGTGGTGGAACGAATCGAACTCAGGAAAGTCAGATCAGTATGCGAATTAATCTCCAAGAAAGTAAGAATCGTGAGATGAAATCGGAAGCATATGTGATAGCGATTCGTCCACTTCTTCGTGAATATTTATTAGCAAAATATCCTGATTTGAAAATTCGTCTTCTGGAAGATCCACCAGGTCCTCCGACGGTGGCAACCTTTCATATAAAGGCAAAATGACAAGAGGATCTGACTTCGGGAGAACTCACTCGTTTTGCCGACGCTTTGAAGTCGGTAGTAAAAAGCATCGCTTCTGAAGAGCAGATTGTCGATATAACGGATTCCAATTCAAGTACTTATCAACAGATACGCGTGAAACTTGACTCGGAACGTATTTTGGAAACAGGACTTTCTGCGACAAGAATTTCGGAAACAATCGCAGGATTTCTCAACCCACATTTAGTTTCAGTCATTCATGAAAATAGAGTGAATAACGAGGAAGGAAATATGATTATCGGTTTTCCAAGAGGAGAACGACAAGATTTAGAAACTCTCAAAGCTCTCGTATTTACCAATCTAAAAGGACAGAGAATTCGTCTGGATGATATCGCTCAGGTGGGTTTCGAGACAAGTGGTCGTGAAATATATACGGATAATCGAGCAGAAACGGTCCATATCTATGCAGAACTTGGAAATAATTCTGTGGTATATCCCGTATTGCATCTTTATACACTTTTCGGAGAGAAAAAATTTGAAGCGCTTGGGTATAAAAAAGTTGGTTCTTGACCGTACGGGATAGATTTTGTGGGTACAAAAGATGGGAAAAAATATAGACTGGAATGGGGTGGGGAATGGGAGCTTACTATGGATACTTTCCGTGATCTCGGACTTGCCATGATATTTTCTCTTCTCGGAATCTACTTCCTGATCGTTGCACAATTTCGGAGTTTTATGATTGGAGGAATCGTTATGACCACATTCCTCCTCTCCTTCTTCGGAATATTTCCAGGATTCTCGATCCTGTACCTTATAAATGTTACCTACTTTACTGCAACGGCTATGATTGGAGCCATAGCTCTCGGTGGAATCGTCGTCGGAAATGCGATTATCCTCCTGGATTATATTAACCAACTCATCACCGATGGAAAAAGTCTTGATTTTGCGGTTATAGAAGGAGCAAAGAAACGATTTATCCCTGTTATGTTAACTTCGGTTGCAGCGGTTGCTGGCTCGTTCATAATCACCGGTGATCCCGTCTGGTCAGGACTTGCTTGGTCCATTATCTGGTGACTCTCTGCTTCTGCGATTTTGACCCTCTTCTTTATCCCGATATTTTACTATACGTATCTCTGAAAATATCATGGACACGATGTTCAGGAAATTCAGTTGAAACATATTCTCGAGCATGAAAGAGAATTGGAAAAATAAATATAAAAATGCCCGGAGAAGGTAAGATACCTTTTTCCGGGACAGTTCAGTGGTTAATTGTTCAAAGCTTGAATACTAACCACTATGGGTGAAGCAGCTATCGTTATCGCAGTTGCAACGATAGTATGTCTTACGAAATTTAAAACCTTGCTTTTCATATGTCCTTCTTTCTGTTTTTGTTTAAAAAAATCCCCGATTTCCTAGATTTGAGAAAAATCAGGGCTAAACTTATATTCATTTTATTTGGCAAGTCAAAACTTTATGATAAAAAATATAGCCTTAATATTCTCAAACATCTGAAAATATTAAGGCAAAAATATTAATGAAATTATTCAGACACTACTACGAGCGGTAAATTTTTTTCAGCATCATCAATTATCTTTTTATCAATATGATGCATGAGTGTTTGGAAATTATGCGGACATGCCGAGACACCAATTCGTGTAGCATGTTCTTCATAGAGACGGAGTACTTGTTTTCTGGTAATTATTGAATTACCAGCTTCCACCAACTCCTTTAATTTTTGAATTCCCTCTGGGCTTTCAAAGATAGCATTGAAACTATGATGAATTGCATCATATACTGCCTGACACAAAGGAGAAATATGTGAATCACTTTTATAAAGTTGTGTATGAAGATGTCATGGGAAGTTCATACTTCGAAATAGTTACTGAATTTTTAATAAAAGATGTATAATCAATTTATATAATAAGTCAAAACTTTATGAAAAAGAAGCGAAATGAAGTAAAACAAGAACTTCTTCGAACGATTGAAATCCTTTTCTGGGAAAATAGTTTCTCAGATCTCTCAATGGATATGATTGCTGAGAAACTTGGTATGAAAAAACCATCACTCTATTATCATTTTGCTTCCAAGGAAGCGATGTTTCTAGCAGTATTGGAACATTCATTTGAGGTATATAAGGTGTTTCTAGAAAATACTTTACAAATGGGAAATACCTCTGAAATGATCACTCAATTGATTTTGTTTCCTTTACAATCTGAGAACCTCTTCGCGATAGCTTCCCAGAAAGGGTACTGCCAAATAGATGATATCAAAAATACTATCGAGGAGAAATATAGAGAACTCGGAAAGAAAAAGATAGAGATATGTCAGAATCGATTCGGGTGGAATTCTGCGAGAACGAGACTTTTCTTTGCTCTTGTCGAGAGTCTCTCTAAAAAAGCCTGTCTCGAAAATTGTGAAGGGGAAAGGAAAGAAGAGATGATTGGAGAGATTCAGAAGTTATTCTTTGAGGAATAAAAAAGTCCGGGATATACCCGGACAAAGTTTACCTGTAGTAATTTACCACTTTTTTCAGATTATATGGTAACCACTTAAAGAAATCCCGTGGCGGACATGGAAAACTTCGTTCTTTGCAGTAAGTCTTCCATGTCGTTTCGAAAGAAAACTTTCCGAAATTGATAATCAATACCAACATTAACAGAAACAAAAAAAGCTTTGTGCTTTCTATTATGGTGTCCATGATTTTCTCCTCATTTGTTTGTATTTGATACAATCTATATACGCATATTACTTACTAAGTCAATACTTTTATGAAAACATTATTATCCATTCTTTTTATTTCTATCATTCTCCTTACTTCTTGCAACCAGGAACCAGTACAGGAAAAGAAATTCTATGAAACAGCACTCGTCACGACGGGGAGTATTTCTGGGACGGATCGTGTGATTGCCACCGTAGAAGGAAATAATACTGCGGATCTTTCTTTCAAGACTTCGGGACGACTGACGGATATTCTCGTAAAACCAGGAGATAAGGTTAAAAAATGAGACATCTTAGCAGTTCTTGGAAATGAAGAAGGCTCCATTACCTCTGTGGGACTTTCCTCGGTACTTTCCAATCTTTCAGGAATCTCTGAAAGTATCGATTCACTCTATGCTTCACGTCTGGATAATCTGACCAATGATACCACCAAAGCACAGATTGGGATACAGATTGCAGAAAAAGATTTGGAACTTGCGAAACTGACTCTTGTGAATTCGACGGCTATTTTCTCGGGTTCGTCTCTTTCTGATGTTGAGAAAATCAGTCAAGCAGAAAAGAATCTAGAATATACTCGTAATAATTTGACCAATTCCACAAAACTCCTTGAAACCCAAGGGATGTCACTCCAAAGGAATGCGCTGAATAGTTTGTCAAATGCCTTTATAATCGCACGAAATGCTCGAGATTTTACTGATGAAGTACTCGGCGTCACGGATGCGAATCGAGCCAAAAAAGACCTTTATCAGAACTATCTTGGGGCGAAGAATGCTACGACTAAAACCGATGCAGAAAATGCATTTCGTACATTCAATACAGAATATGAAACGATGTATGCCTGGTATTATGCAAATATCGTTGGGAAAACTGAGATATCAAAAGAAACTCTTACTGAAGCATTGACTCGCTCATTGACTACTATGGAACACCTCCGAGATATGCTCCATGCACTCTCAACAGTTCTAGAGAATTCCATAACTTCTTCGACTTTTCCAGATACTGATCTTGCTTCACTTAAAACCAAAACGAGTACTTTTCTCTCTAACCTAGAACTCACTATTCTTGATAATTTTGGAAATGGAATCAAGGGGAGTATGACGGCGATCAGTGCATTTGATTCTGATTATACACTCAAAGTTCAGCAACTCCAAGATGCAGTACATATCGCAGAAGAATCTCTCAATCTCACGAAAACTGGGAAAGATATTTCTTCGAGTGATGTCAAGAAAAACAGAGATATTCTCACCGCCAATATCAGTCTCAAAGAAGATGCTCTTGAGATTGCAAAGGTGGCACTTTGAGATATATCAAAGAATCGAAAAGTTTTGGAATCCGAACGAGATTCTAAACTCCAAGAGATGAATGCCAAGATTTCTGAAACTCGTCTGAACTATAATCTCGCGAATAATACGATTAAGTCTGGAACAATATCCGCTCCATTTGATGGTATTGTACTTACTCGTAATAGTGATCCTGGAGCAACAGTTTCTGCTCTTCAATCCATACTTTCTCTGACGAGCACCGATGGTTATATTCTCAAAGCAAATTTTAATAGCACACAAACTCCGCTCGTAATCGGACAAAAAGTGACATTATCTCGACTTTCTGACCAAGTCTCATTTGAATCGAAAGTGACGAGTATTCGAGAAGAAGCAGATCTTACTCATAATAAACAGTATGTCGAACTGGCACCAATAGGAACAGAACTTCGTATTGGAGATAGAGTGGAATTACTTCTCGAAAAGAATGACAATAAAACAAAACAGACGGATATAATTATTCCAAGTTCTGCAATTATCACGAAATATGGAGAAACGGGAGTATATCTTCTAGAGAATGGACAGGCGAAATATATACTGATTTCTATCAAAGCTTCATTTGCAAATATGACTGCTATTTCTGGACTCCAGAGTGGACAGAAAGTTATCACCAAAGGGAAGGAAAATATACTGGATGGGGAAGTGTTGGAGTAATAAATTTTCTTTTTGAGAATACTCGGCATAATGGCAAAAAGTGTGTGGCTGTTTTGACTACTTCACCCCGCTTCCAGAGGGCAGATAAGGGGGTAAATTAGTCAAAAACAAGCCAAATTTAGCGAGAAATATAAAAGTTGATACTTGGGTGCCTTAGATAAGAGAACAACTTGTATTTTTAACCACACATAATTTTCTATTTAACCGAAAA
>MNYO01000097.1 GCA_001873165.1 Candidatus Gracilibacteria bacterium CG2_30_37_12 | reverse complement strand
ACTTATATCCCGAGCTTATCTCGGAGGATATTAATCTCATAAAAGAGATTCTGATCTTTTTTAAGAATAGTTTCGAGTTTCTTACAAGAATAGAGAACGGCTGAATGATTTCGTCCAGAGAAGATATTTCCGATACGTTCATAGGTATAGTTCATACGATTTTTGAGGAGATACATAGCAACCTGCCGAGGAATCATATTCTGTTTTTTACGGTCATCTCAGAGAATGTGTTGTTTCTCAATCCCGAAGTGTGAGGCAACAGCATCGAGGAGTTCTTCGTAAGTCTTAATAGATGCTGCCATTTTCTTTGTAGAATTCCCGATGAGGGAATCAGTGATGGAGAGTTTATTAAGACGACGAGCAACATTATCAATCGTAGGAGGGATATTATGAAGCTCATATTCAGCGATAATCTGATTTAACACACCTTCTATCTCCCGAACATTGGCACCGAGGTTATAGGCGATAAATTCAGCCACTTCCTGAGGAAGAATAAATTCACGAGCACGAGCTTTTTCCTGAAGAATAGCGAGTCGAGTTTCAAAATCTGGGATTCCAATATCTACGATAATTCCCCATTCAAAACGACTTTGCAAGCGTGGTTCCAAAGCGGTCAATTCTTTTGGTGGACGATCTCCAGAAAGGATAATCTGTTTATTATTCTCGTAAAGTGTATTGAAGATATTGTAGAGAACTGTCTGAGTGGCATCCTTTCCAGCAAGAAATTGTACATCATCTATAATCAAAACATCGATGGATTGATATTTCTCTTTCATCCGATCAACGGTTCGTTTTTTTACACTTTCTATATAATCACTCAAGAATCTATCAGCCGTTGTATAAATAACTTTCTTATCTTTATAACGCTCTTTGATAGAATTTCCTACTGCTTGAAGAATATGTGTTTTTCCAAGACCAACATCTCCATATACAAACAGAGGATTGTAGGCACTTCCTGGCTTACGAACTACCGCTTCTGCGGCAGCATGAGCCAATTGATTTGATGGCCCCACGATAAAATTCTCGAGACGATATTTACTATTGATAATCCGACTATTGATTCCTTCGACCATTTCTGTTCCGGGAGTTTCTTCTTTTTTCTTTTTGAGCGTTGTCATTTCTTTATATTCTCCACCACAATCGATAACATTACTATTGGATGGATTATCGATATTCTTATCTACGTGGAAATCAATAGTTATAATAGTTGGTACACTCTTCTGTACCGCAGTAAGAATCTCATTAAAAAACTTATGAGCAAGGTTATCACGCATAAAACTCGAAACAACTCCAAACGACATCTTTTCAGCCGTCTGTTCTAGGAGGGAAACCTTTTTAAAATATGTAAGAAAATCTTGCTTCCGAATGGTAGTAGTAAGTTCTTTTATGATATCTCGAAGGAGAGAAACATTCGTATTTACTTGATGCATGTTTTAAAAATGGGTTGTAGCGTAAATGAAACTGAATTTATATATTTAAAGTGTCTACTATAGATATACTTCCAATCAAGGCAATTGTCCAAACTTTTTCATCATCTCTCTGACTTGTTATTCCTCAAAAAAGTATATAAGGTTTATTCATTTTCTTCACAATGTCAAAAGATAAAATTCGCTTGACACGATAAATTGTACACATTATTTATACATAAAAAATAGTCTCTTTATTATAGCTGAAATACCTTCATTTTTATGCCAGATTCTTTCAAAAAAAGAATAAAAAAAAACACATACTGAGCTTTCTCAGTATGTGTTTTTTTATAGGTTTTATTTTCGAACTTCTTTGAGACGAGCAGCCTTTCCTTTTAATTCTCGAATGAAAGTAATATTTTTTCTGCGAACCTTGAAAGATCGAAGGATTTCGATTTTAGAAACTCCAGGAGAATAGATTGGGAAAATTTTCTCAATTCCAATACCATCAACATCTTTACGAACTGTGATAGTTTTATCAAGAGTAGTTTTTCCATGAGTCTTGATAACAAGACCTTTAAATTTCTGGATACGTTCTTTAGTTCCTTCTTTGATAATCTGATGTACTTCTACTTCCATACCAGTAACAATTTCTGGTCTTTCATCCTTAATAGAATCTTCCTGGATAGTTTTGATAAGTGCTGCGTCCATACGAACTAATGAATAACAAAATAAAACGAGTCGATAAACTCGACGAACGGGAAAAGTATATAGAAAAAATATAAAAAGCAAATTTTAGTTTTGTTTTTTTTATTACTCTGTCAAAAATCATCTCCTTGCTCGAGAAATACTTGATTTGATATGAAAAAATCATACAATCCAGCACATATTCATTCCATTCTTTTGTCTATGTTTCATTCTATCAGAAATACATCTGGGTTTACTCTCATAGAACTCATGGTCGTCATGACAATTATTGGTATTCTTTTTGCAGGATCCTATGTTCCGTATGATTATTATAGCAGACTTTCGAGGATACGAATGACTACAGAGAAAATCCATCAAACAATAGAAAATGCAAAACTTCTTTCGCAAAATGGACAACTCTTTCCATGAACGACGAAAAATGCAAATGTGGGACTCTTATTTGAGAAATGATCACATACTATCAATATGTTTACATTTCTTCCCGGGACACACACTTTTTCCGAAAATACTCATGCTAAAATCATCAGAACTATCTCTCTGGAAGACGGTGTAAATATTAACACTCTTCCAAAAAACAGCATACTCATCGAGTTTACAGCACCACGAGGAGATATGGAAATATATACGAGTCCAACCGAGACAGGAAGTACTTTCGATCTCGGAATAGGCTGGAAAACAGCTACAACTGGAACAATGTATCGAACCATTAAGATAGAAAAATAGTTTCTTATAATCCTCTATTTACTTATGAAAAATTCACAATTTTCTTCTCATCATCGAGATAAAAAATGATTTACCGTTTTGGAACTCATGGTAGGAATTGTCGTTTTTACACTTGGATTTCTCTGAGCTTATTTCCTTGTAGATAGTGCAAGTAATGCTTCTATTCGCTCCAGAGACGAGATTATCGGGGCAAATATTATGCGGGAGCAGATAGAACTTTTGAAAAATCTACGCGATACAAACTGGGTACAGTTTCGTTCTTGGAATTCTATAGCACTTGCAAAATCTCCGACCGAACTTGATAAAACACTACAAACGAATAATTATTACATAGTGACCAATAATTTTAATACCAATAAAACCATTCATATAGAAAAACTTTCTAGTTTTTCTCTCTCCAAAGAAATCATTACGCAAGAATTTCAGAAAATAAATTCCCCTATTCGTCTTTATATCGATACTCTCGGTCGATATTCTCATGAATGTACCAATACTAATGAAAAAACCAATTTTGCATCCTTCGTACATATAACACCGCTCACCACGACCAATATACAAACCGCTACTTCTATTCCTGTGGACAGAAGTTATAAAGTAGAAGTCTTTTTCGTCAGTTTCAATAAATGATACCGTATATCCAGTATGAGTACGATTATTACCGACTGGAAGAATCAATAATTCTCATTATTACCTTTTATGAATAAATCAAAAATCGCTCGTCATTCTGAACTTGTTTCAGAATCTACCACTTTATTCCAAAAAAAAGGAAGATCCCGAAACCAGTACGGGATGACAGACTTTCAGGCTTTTACTCTTATAGAACTCATCGTTTCTATAACGATTCTGTCTGTTATTATGCTTTCGGTATTTGTCATATATAGTAATTTTATACAGGTCAACAGACGACTGGAAGGTATGCGAATCGTACAGGAAAATATACGAAATATCACTGAAAAAATCGCAACCGATGTTCGAGAGAAATGAATAGATTTCAGTTATTATAATGGCTCAAATTTCGATAAAACCAATTATTACACTGGGAGTGGGAATAGTATTCTCGCCATTCAATGAGGTGACAGATATTATTCTATGAAAGATGTATTATGAGGTCCTATTATATGCAATGAAGCAGACCAAAAAAATATCATCATGCAATGTTATATGGGAATGGAGGATAGTACTGGCAAAAGGAAAGCCCTTTCTGATGATCGAGTCAGTGTAGAAAATATTCGTTTTTTCATCTCTGGAAATCCAACTACATCCATTACTAATCTCTCGCAAGAAGGAAAAGTTACTATAGTTCTTTCTCTCCAAATCAGTAATAAATCAGGGGTCAATAGTGATATTGCCAAAAATACTCATATGAATATAGAAACAACGATTAGCGAGAAAATATATAAACAAAATTAAGAGATAATTAAAAATTGGTTTTCTGGTTTCTTGTGTTTCGAAAGCTTCGAGGACTGCTTGAGTCATCATATAAAAGACGAGTTCCGCAGAAGCTGGAGAAATTCAATAAGTCAGAAAACTAAAATACATATATGAGGAATAATTTAATACATAATTCGAGAACAATGCACTCCCCTACTCAAAAGAAAGGATTCTCTACTATTATCGCCATTCTTATGACGGCTTTTTTGACCATATTTTCAGCAGGAATTCTCAATCTCTTTGTAGTAGAAAATGGAATGAATCATTTTCTCTCCGATGGGATTTCTGCTTATATGAGCGCAGAATGAGCTCTTGAATATACACTTCTCAAAAGTTCCAATCATCGTGAAGGTTTCTCTGATACTATCGCAAATACCGATAGAGAATCTCAACTTCTCCAAACAAATATTGCTTCTGTGAATAAAAATACAAGCATTGAGAGTATACTTCATGCATCCGATACGAGTTATACTGGAGTGATTGCTCCATGAAGTTTTGAGATTATCCCCCTCTTTTATGACAAAGGGATATCTATCCAAAGTTCTGCAAAAAATCCCAACAAAAATACTTCCAATATTATCAAGACTCATACCTTTCTAGTGACACAAAATGGAGACATGAACTGGAATATTATCGGAAATAACGCAACAGGAAAAACTTATGGAATTTCTGGAATCGGGTCACTTATGAAAAGTTTTGGAAACAGCCCGAGTGCTAATCTCCAGTCTGGATTTGAGAAACTGAGCGATACTACTACTATGACAGCAGGGACCAAAAGTATCACAAGTTTTCTCGGAACCTATGAAAATAATTATCTGATACTTTCCAATATTTCCAATACTCCCATCGATTATCACATATCGAGTTCTGATGGATTTGCACTTCCAGTGCGATCTATTATCGCTTCTAGTACGGTTGGTAAAAGCAAGCAAAATATCAGTTTCAGCGAGAATCGTTCCCGTCTTTTTGATATGTTAAAATACAGTGTGTTTAGTAAATAGTTCACCTTACGCACGGGAAAAATAAATTCGTCATTCCAAAATTTTTCGACTACAAAGCATATCGAAGTCGCCAAGGTTTACTCAAAAAATATTTGAAATCTTCCGCTTATAAAAAACTTATAAATCTCTTCTTGGAAGTATCTTCATACAAAGAAGATCCCGTATATTTTTCAGATGAAGTACCAATAAATATTGAAGATATCGCTCGAAAAATTATGGGATGACAGATTTTCACTTCTCTCGATTTAAATGAATTTTACATAAGTAAATTTTGATCTTCAACTACAAGTAAAATACAACCCCTGTAAAATACAGGAATCATCTCATGTCCACCCAAACAAAAACATAAACTTTATATTAAAGAGATTTTAATTCTATTCCACTAAATATGGTTCAGTTCAAAGTGGTGGGATTATTTTTTTATTTTTGAAGCTTGAGTTTATTTCACTCAGTGAGAAGTAAAAAATCAGATGTGGAAGTCTTATAGAGCATATTAACCTCCATATTCATATTTCCTAGTTCTTAAGACAACGAACGGAAAAACCGTACGCCTTAGTGTTGCTAACGCGGTAGGACTGCGTAGGGTAGCCAGAATGGAAATACTCGTACCATGAATCGACAGTAGAAGCCTCGAAAGAAGACCAGATATACTCAACCGCGGTACGATAGTTGAATGTACCCGTGGCAGCGATACCGCGATAACCTGCGTATGAACGTGTCCATCCGGTAGTAGTTCCAAGATAAGCATTATCAGTCGCAGGCCAATATGTGCTGGACGCGGAAGTGAAATCCGATTTTTTTGGGATATGCCATCCTGTCGGACATATTCATTGGAGAGTGGTAGTATCGTTATTATTCGATGCAACTCCCGTTGCGGCAGACCATTGGTAGAGATATCCGAGGGTGGATACAGAAGTACAATCTGAAGTAGTGGTATTATTGGTTCCGGGACAGGAATAGTATCCGAGGTCTGATGCTGACCATGTATTACTTCCTTGATACCCTGTCGCTATCGGATAGGCAAGATTCTGATTAAACCACCATACTCCAGCAATTTTCAGGAGATTATAGATTTTAGTATGGGTTGGCCCCTACTCCTATATGAGTATAGGTTCGGTTATCGGTACAATTTTAGGTATTTATATCAGATCCGAGAGTGTTGTCTACAGAGATACAATCTCATCATCATGTGACAGTCCAGGATACTGCTGGAATATTTTTCACCACACTTCCCCCGATACTCTTAATCACTGTTCCATTGTACAGATCTATAAGAGTATCAGTCCCATTGCTTAGGAAAGAGACAACCTGAGGAGCAGAAATGGTGTCAGATTTAATATTAGTGGTGTTATAGGTATTATAGAGACTCGTCATCATAGTGAGAGCTCCGGTGAAATCGAGGGATGATATAGCGGTGGAATAGGCAACGATACCCGTAGAAGTAGCAAAAAGAGAATAATTGAAGTTGTTTGTTATGGAAGTTTGGATTCCATTGCTTGTATAACTACTTGGGATATTTCCTTTCTTATGAAGAGCAAGATTACCGGATTGGGTAGCTGGCATGGAGAGTTCCGTATTGGAGAGATGCTGAAGGATGATACTTGGGAGGGCAAGGTAATAGGTGGTTGTTGGACTGCTTCCAGTTGATACTTTGGCGATGAGTCCGTTGTAGTTTCCTTTGAGGTAAGTAGTAAGACTGTCGGTTACTGCGTAGACAGGAGTGATGAGTGGAATGTAAGCGGTAGTACTATCTTCCATGGCAGTGGCGAGCTGATATTCTTTTCCAGTATTAAGGAGAGAATAGGTATATTCTATAGTTGGATACTTTGGGTCAGTGGGTTTCTTGGAGAATTTGTTTCCTCCAGCACTGAGTACATTCATGACAGAATCACCTACAGTTCCCTGAGTCCAGACGATTTATCCAGAGTAAGTAACTCCTGAACCATTAGTCGGAGCTGGATAGGAACCTGACTTGATGTAAGTGAGATCAAATGCCTGAGTCAAATTCGCGAGGTCGGAGGTACGAGCAGAATCACGAGCAGAACCAGAAAATCCTGAGAGATTAAGGAATGCTATGGTTCCGAGGATGACAAGTATAGAAATCACTACTATGAGTTCTACTAGGGTAAATCAGTACATATTTCTCTTCAAGAATACACTTGCGAGATTTTTCGTTTTCATATTTATACTAACTTGCTTTAATAATATAAATGTATATAATACAAGCATATAGTTTCTAATAAAGACCTATGCACGTAACACTTACTCTCTCCAAAGATGATCTTTCCAATCTCGCGAGAGCAATGAAAGAAGAGCTTAATATAAAGATATATAGGAGATTACAAATGCTCAACTGGAAGCATCTCGGTAAGACAAATACAGAGATAGCA
>MNYO01000096.1 GCA_001873165.1 Candidatus Gracilibacteria bacterium CG2_30_37_12 | reverse complement strand
GATTCTCGAAGTCATTTATCGATATTCCCGTAAGTCCACGGAATATCCGAGGAGATTTCATAGCTTTTTCGAGATTTGAGAGAGTGGAAAACATAAAGAAGATAGTCAGGATACAAAAAGAAGGAGATGAACTCCTTCTTTTTCTCTATTTTTCCATATTTTGCAAGTTTTTCTTTGGGGATTTTGGGATTTTGGTTATTATGGAACGTGTTTAATATAAATATTATCCTTCTACAATCACTTTCTCGTTCATAAAGGTTTTGATTCCTCGTTCTCCGAGTTCTTTTCCGTATCCCGCATCTTTGATCCCACCGTAAGGGAGAAATGCGTAACTTGTGACGATTTTATTCACGGCAATATTTCCAGCCTCGATTCGACTCATAACTTGCTCAATCTGTGCTCGGTCATCTCCAAATATAGAACATCCGAGTCCGTATCGAGAAGCATTGGCAAGTTCTATAAGTTCCTCGATATCTCGAGCCATAGCCACAGGAGCCACTGGACCAAATACTTCCTCGTCAAATACTCGAACTCCTGGTTTCGTATCTGCGAGAACAGTTGGTGCGTAGAAAAATCCTGGTCGATCGAGACGAACACCCCCCGTCAAAAGTCTCGCTCCAGCCTTGATACTATCCGCAACTTGTTCAGCCATTTCTTCGAGCATTTCCTCTTTTGCTACGGGACCAACTTTGGTTGCTGGATCCATCGGATCTCCGATAACAAGTTCACTCATTCCCTTTGCGAATTTCTGGCAAAATTCCTCGTAGTATTTTTCAAGGACAATGAATCGTTTGGAAGAATTACATTTCTGTCCACAATTGGACATTCGTCCAGAAATTGCCGCCTTTACGATTTCGTCCATACGATTGTTATCCAATACGAGAAATGGATCACTTCCCCCGAGTTCGAGAACCGAAGGTTTCAAGTATTTTCCAGCAAGTGAGCCAATGACTCGTCCTGCCTTATCTCCACCAGTCAAAGTCACTCCGACAATTGCTCGGTGAGCGATAATCGATTCAGAGAAAGATGATGGAATAAGAAGGTTTGTATAAATCCCCTCTGGGAAACCCGCTTCGAGAAATGCTGCTTCGAGAGCCATAGCTGCCTGTGGTACATTAGAGGCGTGTTTTACGAGAACTGTATTTCCTGCGATAATATTAGGAATAGTGGATCGAATAACCTGGTTGAATGGGAAATTCCAAGGAGTGATACAATAGAGAACTCCGAGTGGTTCATAGACGATTCGTCCTTTTGCTCCACCTTCATCAAATGCTTTTGGAGCGAGCAAAGTTTCGGCATTATCTCGGAAATATTTGATCGTTCCGATAGATTTGGATACATCGCCTGGAGCGTCAGAAATCGGCATACCCATTTCCAAGGTATCGAGTTTTGCAAGTTCTCATTTCTTGGCTTCGAGAACTTCCATGAGCGAAGTAAAAAGTCGTTGTTTTTCTACAAGAGGAGTATTTCTCCAAACTTTGTATGCCCGAGCTGCTGTTTCGATTTTTGCTTGAAGTTCCGCTTCATCGATATACGGAACTTCGAAAATAATTTCTCCCGTTGCGGGATTGATAGATTTTGATCACATAAAATTGAATAATTAAAAATTAAGAATGAATAATTAAGAATGAATAATTAAGAATTATATCTCGATTTCCCAGAAATACAAAAGAACGATGAGATTCGTATGAAAACCGCGAACCGGAGTGAGCCGTACGAATGTACAGAGAAGTTATTTAGCTCCCCTCGTGGACCAGAGGAAACGTAAGGTTTGAATATGAATATCGAAGTTATTTTATATTTCTATCGCGTTGCTTCTTCAACGATTTTAATGAGTCGTCGTGGATCGAGAGCGGCAGAACCGATGAGAAATCCATTTACTTCCTGTTTTCCAATAAGCTCATGAGCGCTTGTTTCACTCACACTTCCTCCATAAATAATCCGACTCTCTGACTGTCCGAGAAGTTCTCGGATAAATATATGAATCTCCTCCACATATTCAGGAGTTGCAGACTTCCCTGTTCCGATTGCCCAAACTGGCTCATATGCGATATCGATACCAGTTGTATTCTCAATCCCATCAAGTCCTCTTATTAACTGTCCACGAAGGATTTCTTTCGTAAGTCCGGCTTCTTTTTCCGTTAGATTTTCACCGATACAAAGAATCGGTCGAATATTATAAGCAAGAGCAGATTTTACTTTTCTATTTACGAGCTCGTCTGTTTCACTGAAAATTGCTCGACGCTCAGAATGTCCGAGAATTACATATTCGCATTTCATTTCCTGAAGCATAACAGGAGATATTTCTCCAGTATATGGGCCAGATATTTCTGGATATATGTTCTGTGCACCGAGATGGATATTGGAACCCGCAAGGAGTTCAGAAGCTGTCGGGAGACCGATAGAAACTGGCGCAATCATCAGATCCACATGAGATGGATTCTTATACTCAGCCGTCAGAATCTGGAGGTATTCCCATACTTCCGCCACCGTCTTATTCATCTTAAAATTCGCACCAATTAAGAGCTTCATAAGAGAAGAGATTATAAAATATAAGCGGGAGAGAGTATATGGAAAAAATGTTCGTTGTAAAATGAGAAAGTGAATAAAATGTGTTTGGGATTTTAATGAAAGTAGTTATGATGAGGAAATAGAGGAAAAATTTGTAAGTGATTTGATTTCTCGCCAAAGAATTATACAATAAAGACATACTTTATATCTCACTTTTTCTAGTATGCACCTTGATCAATATATAACAAAAGATGAACAAAATCTCGTTCTCCATTTTGTTCCATATACAGAGCTATCAAAAGAAGAACAAAGTACGTATAATGCTGCAATTCAGAAAGAGAATAGTTCTTTTATTAATCTCTAGTCCATGCCAGTAAAAAGCGAAAATATTCTTATCGATAATCATTCGGGGTAAAAATGGCAACTGTTCAAAAATTCCTAACTGTTCAAAAATACCAATTTGTCATGATTGAAAATCAAAACCAGTTATTAGGAATTTCCTAATAACTCGAGCTACCAAGAAATCCTCGGGAGTTAAAAAAGTTTTTTATATTTCAAAAAATAACTATGCAAAAATCCAATATCATCATATATCAAACCGAGAATGGGAACATTAGGATAGAAACCCGCTTGGATGGTCAAACTGTGTGGCTTACCATTGATCAAATGAGCGAATTATTCGGGAAATCTCGTTCCACTATCAATGAGCATATACTCCATATATATGAGGAGAAAGAACTGATCCAAGAAAACTCTCTTCGGAAAATCGGAAATTCCGATAATAGCTTTGTAAAGCCAATAAATTATTACAACCTCGATGTCATTATCTCCGTCGGGTACCGCGTCAAAAGTTCTCAAGGAACCAAGTTTCGACAGTGGGCAACGGCTCGCCTCCGAGAATATATTGTCAAATGATTTACAATGAATGATGAACTTCTGAAACAAGCAGGTGGTGGAAGTTATTTCGATGAGCTCTTGGCTCGTATTCGAGACATTCGCTCCTCAGAGAAAGTATTTTGGCGAAAAGTACTGGATATCTACGCGACCAGTATTGATTACGATCCAAAAACAGAGACATCTCTCCAGTTTTTTCAGACCATACAAAACAAGATGCACTGGGTTGCACACGGACACACGGCTGCCGAGATTATCTACGAGAGAATAGATGCTCATAAACCTCATATGGGACTCACAAGTTTCAGATGAAACAAACCAACGAAGCAAGAGACTGAAATAGCCAAAAATTATTTGGATGAGGATGAACTCAATGTACTCAATCGCATGGTCACTGCCTACCTGGAACTTGCCGAGATTCAGGCTATGAACCGCACACCCATGTATATGAAGGAGTGGATTATTCGACTGGATGAATTATTGAAAATGACTGGGAGGGATATACTGAAACACACGGGAAATATCAGCCACGAGCAAGCGATAGATAAGACAAAGGAAGAGTACGAAAGGTACAAGGAACTTCGTAAGAATGAGCTCTCTCAAGTGGAAGAACATTTTGTGGAGAGTTTGGAGGCAGAGGTGAAGAAGTTTCTTGGAAAGTAAAAACTCCCCCTTAATCCCCCTCGACTGAGGGGGAAAATGAAGTGAAACGAAGCAGGGGGAGTTGAAGAACTAAATTTATTTTTAATAACTAACAATTCTAACCATGGAAAAAAGATTGGATGAGATTACCTCTACTGTGAACGATAGAACGAATTTCGACACAAACCCAAATATAATGTTACCTAAATGATTTCATCATTTCTGATCAGATAAATGATGAGAAGTTTTGTATATACAGTGAAATGGAAGTGACTTTGTAATAAAATTTACTCAGGAATGAGACAAGATAACGGTGGTTGCTTACCAGAATAATGATAATTGAGATTTAGTACTAGCATGATGAGAAAAATATGGAGAAATAGTCTGATCTAAAAGATCTTTCAAAGCTTGAGATAAGATAGATTTAACAAATTTAGCACTAAAATCGGTAGACATATCTTGACTACCAAATATTATCGAATCTATAAAAAAAGTGCCGAAAGAATACCGAGAATGATATTATAAACAAGATGTACGAGAGGACTGAGAATCCCTTGTATCTGCAGATAGTTACTGAATCAAATGAGAAGATATGTATGGTAAGTACGCGAGTGAACCTATATCCAGTTTAGTCAAAAAAAAATGATTGGAGTGAATAATGTCCATAACCTCCGAAAACTCTCTACCGGACGAAGGCGATATTAGTAAATTGAAATTTGATACTTTCAATACAATGTCCGATCCAGAGAAGGAACAAATAATCAGAGAAATAGCTAAAAAGTTAAATATCGAACTTAAAGGAGTTCTTGATAACAAAGTAACAGCTAAAATTAGAGATATCTTGGTATTATCCTACAATAATTCGAGACTAAGAAGCCTTGGAATTTCTAAGAAAATAGAAGTCCGAAAAGAAGTTGCTGAAAAATTATCAATAGTTAATAGGAGTCTAGTCGGTACATGATTCAGTATAGGTATTCAAAACTGACTCCGAACTTCGGAAATACAAAGAACTATAAAAGAAAACCATGAATTATTCAAGGGGAAACAAGAGGCAGACAGATTATTCGCCTCAGAAGAAAACAGTCCGCATCTGAGTTGATGAGCCATCGATGTATATTTAATACAAGATTGAAAAGAGATTGACCTTAAAATATGAGATAATTCACCTGAAACCAAAAGTCCTTTATATGTTGCCAAAAATCCAAAAGAACAGAAAAAGTTAGATCTTAGAAATACCATTTTGGTAACCATGGCGAGAGAGTGATTTGCAGTAAATCCAACAGAATACTGGCATTTCTGTTATGGAGATAAGATGTGGGCTTATATTCAAGAACAAACTACTTGAAAACCGACAACTGCAATGTATGACACTATCAAAAAATAATCACTTTCTTATTATTCTCTATGTCCCCAACTCTCCTCCCAACCCCGAACTACACCCAAATCATCTCCAAGGCGCTCGACTACCGAGAATCGCAGATCAATATCGTGCTCGAACTCACTGCCGAGGGGGCGACGGTGCCGTTTATCGCGCGATACCGCAAGGAATGCACCGGGAACCTCGATGAGACCGATATCCGTGCCATCATAGAACTCCAGACCAAGGAGGAGAATCTCTATAAAGCCAAGCAGACCGCTATAAACGGTATCGAGGAACTCGGGAAGATGACTCCCGAGTTCATGGCGAACATCCTCGCCGCAAAGACCCTGAAGGAAGTGGAGGAGCTCTACAAGCCGTACAAATCCAAGAAGAAAACTAAAGCAATGATTGCGATCGAGAAAGGTTTCCAGGTGGTAGCGGACGCGATTAAAGCGAATTCGCTCGCAATTCCAGAGAACCTCCTTACTGAATTCCCTCGAGAAGAAATCATCGAAGGAGCGATCGAAATCATCGGAGCCGAAGTTTCGGCAAATGCCAACCTCCGACACTCACTCATCGCCGAGATTAATAAATCGGGGGATATCTCCGCGAGCAAGAAGAGCGATAAGATGCTCGACAAACTCAATACGAAAGACACCGAGCAGATTCCGAAGTTTGCTCTCTATTTCGAGTTTCGTTCCCGAATCAATCGAATCAAACCATACCAGATTCTTGCTCTGAATCGTGGGGAAAACCTCGGGATACTCAATGTAAAACTCGAGAAAGACGAGATGATTCTCTCACTCATCCGAGCAGCCTATCGAGGGATTCTCGGACTCAAGAATGCTTTTATCGAGGAACTGGAGTCTGGATTTAAAATCGGGTACGATGCACTTTGGAGCTCCGTCGAGAATGAAATCCGAGGGGAGTTATCGGAACTTGGGGAAGATGATTCCATCAAGACCTTTCAGACCAATCTCCAAGCGCTCCTCATGACCCGACCCGAGTATGGGAAAACGATTCTCGCAATAGATCCTGGATACCGAGCGGGATGTAAGATGTGCGTCATCGATTCACTAGGAAATCCCATATTGTTCGACAAAATGTTCCTCCATGAGATGGAAAACGCGCGCGCAAAACTTATGAATATTTTCAAAAAACACTCGATCGATACCGTCGTAGTTGGAAATGGAACCGGATGTGATGAAACTTGCACGCTCGTTGCAGAACTTTTTTCTGGTGATGTTTTTGTGGTAAATGAATCAGGAGCTTCTGTATATAGTGCTAGTCCAGTCGCTCAGGAAGAATTCCCTGATTTAGACTCTCTCGATCGTGGAACAGTCTCTATCGGACGACGATATATCGATCCACTTTCTGAACTCGTGAAAGTACCCGTTGGAAGTATCGGAGTTGGTATGTACCAGCACGATATCGCTGAGAAGAAACTGACTGAGAAACTCGGATATGTGGTAGAAGATGTAGTAAATCAAGTAGGAATCAATGTAAATACCGCTTCGATTTACGTGCTTCAACATATATCCTGAATAGACAAAAGAGAGGCAAAGAAGATATATAATCATCGTCCGTATAAATCTCGTGCCATTTTACAGAAAACTCTTTCGGAAAAAGCTTATAATCTCGCTATCGGATTTCTGCGAGTTCCTGAAAGCAAAGAACCTCTCGATAATACAGACATCCACCCCGATCAATATGCACTTGCAAAATATATCCTCGAGCATACCGTGAATGAAGATAATTTTAGTGAGCATGCAAAGGAAATGATCGCATTGTATCCTTATACCAACCGTGATACTCTGAATTTTATTCTGCAATCCTATGCAGAAATCGGAGTGGAAAAACGAGTAAATTCCACCCATACCAAGGCTCGGAAAAAAGTCGCGATGGAAGATGTGAAAGACGGAGATGTATTTGATGGAGTCGTTCGAAATGTCGTGGCATTCGGTGCTTTTGTAGATATCGGACTCAAAAATGATGGACTCGTACATGTATCACAAATGGCGGATAAATTTGTAAGTAATCCGATGGATATAGTAAATGTCGGTGACCGAGTAAAAGTACGAGTCATTGGAATCGATTTGAAAACAGGAAAGATTCAACTCAGTATGAAGGAAGTATAAAAAATAGATTTTTTTAAAAAAGTGTTTATACTCAATTCCACCCATTTTTTCTCACCTAACCAACCGTAAAAAGCCTTTGTTGTGCTGAGTCTAACGGATTTCTATTGATGTGTTTTCTTGGATCCTTTTTAGGTCGTTTGTAGAGTTGTTCCAGACAGTGAGAGATGAAGGTAATAATGGAGTTACGATTCATCGTAAGTCCGAGTCTCCGTGTAAATTTTTCAAACTTCTTGGTAAACTCTTTTCCGACTCGAAAGAGTCGT
>MNYO01000070.1:2061-7679 GCA_001873165.1 Candidatus Gracilibacteria bacterium CG2_30_37_12 | reverse complement strand
CAGTATTCGTGTAGTAGTGGAAAATACTATCTGTGGAATGAAGCGATACAAAACAGCTTCTGATATTTTTAGGTGAAGAAAATGACAGGATGATATCTATACATTCATGGCAGCGGGGCTCTGGAATTTTCATTTACAGTACAAAACGTCATTTGGAAATACATAGAAATACAAAAAAGAAGAGAAAACCTCCTCTTTTTTGTAAATATATTATTACGGGACAAGTCTAATAATAATCTCTTTCTTTCTTACTATGAAAAATTATTTTATTTCCACCAAAACCCCATTCTCCAAAAAAATGATAAGTTTTTTGACTTTAGAACCCGAAAACATATACTCCTATACTATTACTACATAACAAAAATGGAAACAGACAATAAAATTGCTCAAAAAGCAGTTGCTTGTGTGTTCCTTTTCTTAATAATTATCCCCTTTTAAACTAATGGCAGAAAAGACTACTACAAGTTTCGATGACTACTATGCTCACATCCCTACTCCTTCCGCTACAGAGGAAGATACTTCCAAAAGGAAATGACTCAAACTGAAAGTAAAAGTCAAGAAAGTGGAAGAAACTCCCACAAAAGAAGAGACGATACATATCTCAGAATGAGCACTTGCGAGTCCAGCACAAAAACCAGCAGTAAAAATAAAAGAGAAAAAATCTACTGTTGCTATTATTTGGTCGCCCGAAGCAGCAAAAGTGAAAGAAGTAGTGGTAGAAAAACCATTTGTATCTGAAACTCCTGAGAGTCTACCAAAAGCTACAGCTCCGACACCTTCCGTATTTACTCCACGAGACAATACCAAGAAAAAACCATTTGTACCTCGATATACATCTCATCAAACAGAAAAAACCACTCCCGTGACGAAACCGGCTGCAACAACTCCTACACCATTCGTATTTACTCCGAAATCCTCAGAAGGATCTGGTGCTCCAAAACGCGTTTTTGGGGAAAATAAACCAAAGGCGGGTTCTGGAAAATCTCCATTTTCTTACAGTAATGAGAGACGTGGCAGACGAAAAACTCTCAAAACTCGCGGATATGCTGAGGATGATGGAGGATTCCGTCGTTCAGGAAAAGCTTCGAGCGCGTTAGAGAAGAAAGAGAAAGAGATTGATGATATCAAACAGACTTTGACCGACAAAACGGGTCAGGAAATTACTATACCAGAAGTACTTACCGTAAAGGAATTCTCTGAAAAAATCGGGGTTCCACTCGTGAAGATTATCACCGAACTCATGAAAAATGGGATGATGGTGACGATTAATACGAAAATCGACTTCGATACTTGTTTCCTCATCGGAGAGATATTCAAAATCACTGTTACTAAAGAAATCAGTACCAAAGCAAGTGTTTCGAGTCTTATGGAAGGGAACATCGAAGAGCTTCTGAAAAATGACGATGTGTCAAAAATGGTAACTCGTGCGCCGATTGTTTCTGTCATGGGACACGTCGATCACGGAAAAACTTCCATCCTCGATTATATTCGCAGTACGGAGATTACCAAAGGCGAGGCGGGAGGTATTACTCAAAAAATCGGTGCCTACCAAGTGGAAAAGAATGGAAAGAAAATTACATTCCTTGATACTCCAGGACATGAGGCATTCTCTATTATGCGTGCGCGCGGTGCGAAACTTACCGACCTCGCCGTGATTGTTATCGCTGGGGATGAGGGAATGAAACCTCAAACTATCGAATCTATCAATCATGCAAAAGAAGCAAATGTTCCAATGATTATCGCTATCAATAAGATGGATAAGCCAGGAGCTAATGTGGAACTCATATATGGACAACTTTCTGAACAAGGACTCCAACCAGAGAAATGGGGTGGAGATACTGTCGTAGTACCTGTTTCTGCTCATACAGGACTCGGAATTGATGATCTTCTCGATATGATTCTCCTCTCAACCGAGATGATGGAACTCAAAGCAACTATTGACCGACCAGCCATTGCAACCGTTATCGAATCGCATCTCGATGCGAAACTCGGACCTCTGGCAACCGTGCTCGTAAATACGGGTACGATCAAGAAAGGAGACTATGTTGCTTGTGGATCCGCAAGCGGACGTGTTCGATTCCTCCGAGATTTCAAGGGGAAGAACGTTGATTATGCCGGACCATCAGTTCCTGTGCTTGTTTCTGGTATGTCCAAGACCGTCGGAGGTGGAGATATCCTCCAAGTGGTTCCAGACTCTCTCACTGCTGCGAGCAAAGCACACGAATTCCAACTCATACAGAGTACGAAGAGTATCCATAATTTCGAAGGAGCTTCCCTCGATCTTCTCCTCAACCGACTCAAAACTGGAGGGCTCAAACAACTCAAAGTCGTACTCAAATGTGAATCCAACGGAAGTCTGGAAGCTCTCAAGAATGCTCTTTCCAAGCTCTCTACCGGGGAGACTCGCGTAACTTTTATCCACTCTGCCGTTGGAGATGTGAATGATTCTGATGTGGTGCTTGCGGGTACGAGCCAAGCGATCCTTATCGCCTACAACGTCAGAGTCGGAGTACGAGCCAAAAACACTCTTGCTAATTCAAAAATCGAGTTCATCGACAAGAAGGTTATCTATCATGTACTTGATCGAGTGGAAGCGATTATCACGGGTATGGTCGACACTCGTTACGAGGATGTCGAACTCGGAGATGCCAAAGTGAAAGCTATATTCTATACTGGAAAAGACAAGATGATTGTCGGACTCGAGGTGAAATCTGGAAAGATTGAGAACCGAGCGAAGATCCGTATCATCCGAGATGGAAAGAAGATTGCCAACGGAGAAGTTGCGAACCTCAAGTCTGGACTTCTCGATGTGAATGAAGTGGAAGCAGGAGATGAATGTGGTATCTCGTACAAAGGGGATGTGAGACTGGAGATTGGGGATGTGCTTGAAATGTACAAGACAGTCATTAAGAAGTAAGGCTGGAATCTCTGCAAAACGCGAACTTTATGTTCAAACTTTACGTGCTTCGTTCTCCGTACAGCTGTACGGTTCACTACAGTACGCAGTTTTCACAAAAATTTCATCGTTTTTCAGGAAATTCCAAAGTTCTGGGAAGGTAAAAATCCCTACAAGTTCAACTTGTAGGGATTTTCTTTTTGCTTTTTCAGGAGAATTTATATAATCGATCGTGCCAAGCAGATTCTAATTTAAATACATTTTATAAGGTGTAATTGATGGGTAATTATCCACTCATCTACCCTGTAAAGTGTTAAATAGGAATTTGTTTGGCGACAAACGGATAATTACCCATTTTTTGTTTGTTAATACTTTACCTTTTTAATTTATAGAAAACATGAGTAATTTAATAGAAGTTAAGGAGGTTACGCAAGTAGTAAAAAGAACTATTGTTGATAAAGATGCCCCTTTTTCAAATACTACAGTATGAGTATTTTCATGGCTTTGTTGACCGTTGGCAGGATGATTATTGGTATATTTAAATTTTAAAAAGCTATGATATAAAGATTATGCACTGTATACACTGATTGGAACAATCTTAGGAACGATTATAGTTGCCTATGTTTTAATTTTTAAAATTCCTGAAACATCTAGTTTAAAAATTTGATTTTTATGGCCAATTATATTTGTCTTACTTCAGACAAACTTCGTAGACAAATGGGCAAAAGAAAACTTAGATAAGAAATTTTGATCTGACTTGAAAGCACTTTGACTATCACTCATTTGATTGGTGCTATTTTTTGGAGCATTTGGTATAGTAGGACTTGTTTCAGAATTGATATTTCCTAGTTAAAAAATACTTACTCCGCTATCTCCCCAATTCTCTCCTTCAACTCCTCGATTCCCCGCTTACTCACCGCACTGATAAAGATGGGGTTTAATTCGGCGAATTCAAAATCTTTTTGATTTTTCATTCCTCAGTATATAATGGTCGTATATTTATATAATCATTCATACTATGCAATATACGACCATCTTTACACAGGAGCCAGAAGGGGGGTATACCGTGGAAGTTCTGGAACTACCGGGATGTGTTTCTTATGGAGAAAATATAGAAGAGGCAAGAGAGATGGTACAGGATGCTATAAAGGCATATATCTCCTCTCAGAGGAAGCATGGGGAATATATTCCGGTGGAAGAAAAAACCCGATTTATCTCCTCAGTCTCTGTCTATGAAACAGTATAAACCGAAAGATATTATCGCATTTTTGAAGAGAATGGGGTGGATCGAAGATCATATAACAGGAAGTCATGTGATTATGTACCAGAGTACTTCAAAGAAACGAACGACTGTTCCACTTCATAAGAAAGATATCCCCGTAGGAACACTTATGGCGATTCTCAAACAAACAGGACTGACAAAGGAAGATTTGGAGAAATAGAATTGCTTACTAAATTTACGCTACTATGAACAGTTTACTATAAACTATTTGTAGTAGTTTTTCGTTTTTATTCCACCATCTCTCCAATTCTCTCCTTCAATTCCTCAATTCCCCACTTACTCACTGCACTGATAAAGATGGGGGTTAATTCGGCGAATTGCTCCTTCATCATGAGGATGGCAAGCTCGGACATATTGTCGATTTTGTTGAATACATAGATTCTCGGTTGTTCTGCTCCGATATGCTGGAGGGTTATGTCCACGATGTCTATCTTCTCGAGGACCTTTGGGTCGCTTGCATCGATGACATGGAGTAGTATATCTGCCTCGATGGAATCCTCAAGTGTCGAAGAAAACGCCCGGATGAGTTCTGGAGGCAAGTCTCGAATGAACCCGATGGTATCATTGACCAATACCTCCTGTCCTCGGTATTCTCCCCATTCTCCGGATTCTTGCTTTTTGAGAGTCATCTTCCCGACACTCGTCCCAAGAGTTGCAAAGAGTTTGTCTTCCGCGAGAACTCCTTTGCGAGTCAGAATATTCATAAGAGTGGATTTTCCGGCGTTCGTGTACCCAACAATCCCGACGGTTTTCAGACCCTTTCGTTTGCGAGCCTTGCGGTGTTCGCTTCGGGTCTTACTATATCGCTCCAGTTTCTCGATGATTTTCAGTTCATGGTCGCGGAGATGGCGCTTCATGATCTCGGTATTGGTTTCCCCGAGTCCGCGCATGGCGCCTGATCCTCCTCATCCCTGTCGGGAGAGTTCCATTCCCATTCCAAATATCCGTGGTCCCATGTGACGGATAGAGGCGAGCTCGATCTGGAGTTTGGCTTCCGGTGAGTGCGCATGTTGGTCGAATATTTTCAATATGAGATCGATTCTATCCCAAGCCTGAATTCTGGATTTCCGTTCTCGAAGTATCTCGTTGATATGATAGATCTGTGCCGGCTTCAATATATTTCCGATAATAATTCTCTCCGCTCCGAGCTCTTCGCCAGCCACAATCATCTCGTCGAGTTTTCCCGTTCCGACATACGTCGCATAATCCGGAGTATCCCGTTTCTGGATACGTTTCACAACTACTGTGTCGCCATAGGTAGACACGAGATTTTCGAGCTCCGTCATACGAGATTCGAGATCCTCAGTTTTGATATTTCTCGGAGCGATATCAACGATAATGGTTTTCATAGAAAGAAGGTGTTGTTGATTGAATGGATTCATGTACAAAATAGTATGAAATCGAGTTAAAAAGTAAAGGGAAAATTATTTATCTCATTTC
>MNYO01000070.1:0-2038 GCA_001873165.1 Candidatus Gracilibacteria bacterium CG2_30_37_12 | reverse complement strand
TTTTTAAAAAGGAAGAATATTATTATAGATAATATATGTAGTTTTGCAAGTCGATTTATGTGATGTATTATACAATTCTTCTTGCTTTTTGTCTCCTTTTCCATATCTTTATATTGTCTATTCTTTTTTACCCATCAAATATGGCTGTACGGAAAAAATTTGCAAGTGCGGTGAACTTCTATGTCACTGACACTCAAAAGAAGAAAATCGAGTATATTCTCGAGCAAAAAGGCCAAAGTTTGACCGACTTTCTCCGAGGGCATATTCAAACTACTGTTGAGAAATATGAGGATAAGAATGGAGCGATAAATGTTTATCAGACTTATATCGTATAAAACTTGCCTTTCTTCTCATTATTTGATAGTATCCCTTCAATGGGATATTTTCACCTCTTTAGCATGAATCTGGATATCTTAATTTCTAATCTCTAATTTCTATATATTATGAATGAACCAATAAAAACCCCTGTCGCTACAACTCCTCCTCTCCGTGTTCGTGGTATGCAAGATATCTATGGTGAATACCAGAGATATTTTACTTTTATCAAGAAAGTAGCTCGACATGAGTTTCGTAAAAATGGATTTACACGTATTTCTACACCGATCGTAGAACATAAGGAGCTTATCGTCCGTTCTGCTGGAGAATCTTCCGATATCGTTTCCAAGGAAATGTATACATTTCTCGATCGAAAAGAACGAGAACTTATCTTGAAACCAGAATCTACGGCCGGAGTTATGCGTGCCTATCTTGAGCATCTTCTCGAAGAACCACAACCAGTATATCTCTACTATATCGAACCACATTTCCGATACGATCGCCCTCAGAAAGGACGATACCGTCAGCATCATCAAGTTGGTGCGGAGATTATAGGAGAAGTAGATCCTGTCATCGATGCAAAAAGTATCCAGATAGGATGTTCTATCCTTGATGGTATCGGTCTCAAAGGACAATATAAACTGAAGATTAATACACTTGCAACACCCAAAGAACGAGAGAAATATATTCAAGAGCTTGCTGGATTTTTTGAAAATAAAAAACACTTGCTCGATGAAACAGATCTTTTTAGACTCGCAACGAATCCTTTACGACTTCTCGATTCTAAAAATGAGGATACACGAGAACTTCTCAAAGTTGCACCAAAGATTACCGATTTTCTCAAGAAAGATTCCAAAGAGTACTATGAAAAAGTAAAAACTTATCTCGACATACTCGGTGTTGCTTACGAAGAAGATCCGCTTCTTGTGCGAGGATTTGACTACTATTGTCACACTGTTTGGGAATGGGTGGATGGAAGTGAACGTACACAAAATGCCTTCGGTGGCGGAGGTCGATACGATGGACTTTCTAAATCTATCGGTCATAAGAATTCTATTCCGGGAGTCGGTTTTGGAATGGGCGCAGAACGTCTCATAGAAACTATTATGGACCATGGTGTGAAATTGAAAAATAAAGACAAAACACATGTCTACTTCATCCAACTCGGAGAGGAAGCGACGAAACTGGTACTTCCACTGGAAATGGATGCTCGTAATCGTGGACTTAATTCTCTGATTTCCCTTGGAACACCATCTCTCAAGGTGCAAATGAAGAAGGCAAACCGTCTTGGTGCTCAATATGTTGCCATCATTGGTATCATGGAGGCACGAAAAGGGGTTTGTCAATTCAAGGATATGGTCAATGGAACTCAGGAGGAAATCCCACTCGATAAACTCCTCGATCATTTGATGACCAAAATCGATGTAAAATCCCTCGATTTTTATTCTCCTTTGAAAGATTTTATTATAGAAGAACCGAAGGAAGAAATCCCTCAAGAATAATTAAAATTTCTTTTTATAAAAACCTCTATTTCTAGAGGTTTTTATTTGCCGAAAAAAGAAAAGCCTTGTATTTCCTTCTTTTTTCTTGACTTTTTGCAAAAAAAAATTATACAGGATAGTAATAAAGGAAATTGCGAGAAATTCGCTATCCCCGTAGCAAGCTAACGGGGTATTACGCGAATTTCTCGCTACACTACGCTTGACGACCGGCAATTTCTAAA